>DATCVG010000048.1:0-29815 GCA_036567085.1 Candidatus Methylopumilus sp. | reverse complement strand
TAATGATACGGTGAGGTGCCTCATAAAAAATCATGGGGCATGATTGTATTTGAAGGCTCTCAAATACTTTTATCCTTTGACTGCTGGTGGTCGGTAAAAATCCATAAAAATGAAAGCTTGTATATTCCAACCCTGAAACAGAATAAGCAGTCGTAACTGCCGAGACGCCTGGAATAGGAATAATTTCAAAACCAGCTGCTGCCACCCCCTTCACAATCAAACCGCCAGGATCGCTTATATTAGGGGTCCCTGCATCTGTCACCAATGCAATATGTTTTCCATCTTTTAAGTATTCAATGATTTTTTGTGCGGACGCTTTTTCATTGTGTTGATGCACTGCAAATTGTTTTTTTTCAATGGAAAAATGGGATAAAAGACCTTGAGTATGTCTTGTATCTTCGGAAGCAATCAGGTCTACTGATTTAAAAGTTTCAAGCGCTCTATAGGTAATATCATTTAAATTGCCTATAGGGGTCGCTACTACATACAATTTTCCACTCATCATTAACGGCCCAATTATTTTTAAAGCGCTCAAGAAAGCTCTTTTAATTCGCTCACTCAAGACCTCTTTAAAAGAGATATAATCATTTTGTCACATATCAACACTATGTTAATAAAAGTTTAGAGGAAACTATGCTTAAACATATCAAATTGCTTTTTATCTCATTCATCTTATTACAACTCTTCGGATGCCCAGCTGCTATCATTGGCGGCGGCGCTATAGGCATTGATACGGCTGCAGATCGAAGAACCCCGGGGATCATTACTGAAGATACAACCATTGAATTAAAAGCGTTTGGTGCTATTCAAAACATCAAGGAAGAGGTAAGTGTAAGTGTGTTTAGCTACAATGGTCACGTCCTTATTGTAGGTCAAGTTCAAAACCAAGAAGTCAAAACAAAGATCGAAAATAAAGTGAAAGAAATTACCAATGTAAAATCTGTCACTAACGAATTAACTGTGGATGCTATCGCTTCTATTTCCTCTCGTGCAGAAGATACTTTAATTACCTCTAATGTTAAAGCACGTTTATTTAAAGAAAATAAAGTATCGCCGTTCCATGTCAAAGTAATCACAGAAAATAAAGTCGTTTATCTCATGGGTATTTTGAATGAGAAAGAAGCTAAAGAGGCTGAAGATATTGCTAAAAATACAAGCAAAGTCACTAAAGTCGTTAAGTTATTTGAATACATCAATAAATAAAACGATTTGTCTTTAAGCTTAACTTATTGAAAATAAAGAACTATTAAACAGCTTGGGCCCTATCAAATCAGGGTCTTAGGTGTTATTTGATTTAATTGAAGATGTTGCTATAATGATTTTCATAGTTTTTTCAAAACATTCAAGTTAGTTCTTAAATCCCAAAATAAATTGCCCGTAACACTAGCTAGCTTAATTACAGATTTAATCCATTAGAGGTCATCATGAGTAAAAATATTATCCATTTATCAGACGCAACTTTTGAAACTGAAGTGCTTCAATCTACTGTTCCTGTACTTGTAGACTATTGGGCAGAATGGTGTGGGCCTTGCAAAATGATTGCGCCAATTCTTGATGAAATATGTAAAGACTACGACGGTAAATTAAAGATTGCTAAACTGAATATTGATGAGAATGCTCAAACTCCAGCTAAGTTTGGCATCAGAGGCATTCCTACTTTAATGATTTTTAAAAATGGTAATGTCGAAGCAACTAAAGTTGGCGCCTTATCAAAATCCCAATTAACCACATTTATTGATAGCAATATCTAAAGCCAATACCCCTCCTTAAAAACCCCTCAACGTAACACTAATCGGAAACCCTCAAACATGCATTTATCTGAATTAAAACACCTCCCTATTGCACAACTCGTAGAAATGGCGATCACAGACGAAATCGAAAATGCAAGTCGTATGAGAAAACAAGACTTGATCTTCGCGATCTTAAAAAATAAGGCAAAAAAAGGGGATAGTATTTTTGGAGATGGGACTTTAGAGGTGCTTCAAGATGGCTTTGGATTCCTAAGATCTCCAGATACTTCATATCTCGCAGGTCCTGATGATATCTATGTGTCACCTTCACAAATTCGCCGCTTCAATCTTCATACGGGCGATACAATTCAAGGTGAAATTAGAACACCTAAAGATGGTGAGCGTTACTTTGCACTGGTCAAAGTTGATCAAGTCAATAATGAAGCCCCAGAAAATACAAAACACAAAATTCTCTTTGAAAACTTAACACCTCTTTTCCCAACTATACCTCTTACGTTAGAAAGAGATATTAATGGCGAAGAAAATATTACAAGTCGTGTGATTGATATGATCGCACCTATTGGTAAAGGGCAACGTGGTTTGATCGTAGCGAGCCCTAAAAGTGGTAAGACTGTCATGATGCAAAATATTGCGCATGCGATTACTGCTAATCATCCTGACGTTTCTTTGATTGTGCTTCTGATTGACGAAAGACCAGAAGAAGTAACTGAAATGACAAGATCTGTGAAAGGTGAAGTTGTTGCATCTACATTCGATGAGCCAGCAACACGTCACGTTCAAGTCGCTGAAATGGTGCTTGAAAAAGCGAAGCGTCTTGTTGAACATAAAAAAGATGTAGTCATTCTTTTAGATTCCATCACAAGATTAGCGAGAGCTTATAACACAGTCATTCCTTCATCTGGCAAGGTACTCACCGGTGGTGTCGATGCTAACGCACTTCAAAAACCAAAACGTTTCTTTGGTGCAGCACGGAATATTGAAGAAGGCGGTTCTCTCACTATATTAGCTACTGCTCTCATTGATACAGGTTCTCGTATGGATGATGTGATTTACGAAGAATTTAAGGGTACCGGTAATATGGAAATTCACTTAGATCGTAAAATGGCTGAAAAACGACTCTATCCTGCAATTAATGTCAATAAATCAGGCACCCGCAAGGAAGAACTCCTTATTCCTAAAGATAATTTACAGAAAATCTGGGTACTTAGAAAACTACTACATCCAATGGATGACTTGGAAGCGATGGAATTCTTACTGGATAAGATTAAAGCTACTAAAAATAACAATGACTTCTTTGACAGTATGCGAAGAGGTTAAGGCGTAAAATTGATTGATTTTTGATCCTAAATCATTGATAATGCGCATCTATCGAACGAAAGTTGGAAAAATTATGAAATCCGATACACACCCAAATTACCCTGAAATTAATATCACATGTAGCTGTGGTAATAAATTCAAGACACATTCAACTGTTGGAAAAGATATGAATATTGAAGTTTGCTCACAATGTCACCCTTTTTATACAGGCAAACAAAAGATTTTAGATACTGCAGGCCGTGTTGAGAAATTCAAACAAAAATATGGCATGTAAAGATTCATTCCTAGATCAAAAGGCAGCATAAGCTGCCTTTTTTTTTATAAATTATGCGATTTCAACTCGAGCATGATTGGCAAGATAATATGGCTACCCCCCGAAGCCGATTGGGTGAGCGGGCCAAAATTCATTCTTTCATTGTGTTATGTTTGATCTGGGTATTTGCAGGCCTTTTTGGCCATGCGCCATGGAAAGGCTATGAAACTCAAAGTATAAGTGCAATTCATGCGGTATTGAATGGGCATGTATTAGCACCTCTAGCAGCGAGTGAGGATTCACTTGCCAATCCACCCCTTTACTATTGGACGGGTGCCATCCTTGGCGAACTTTTCACACCCTTAATATCTCTCCATGATGCCAGTCGCCTCATTAACGCTTTATGGATGGGATTTACTATCTTAATGATCGGTATGGTAAATCGAGAATTATGGGGTATCGGTTTTGGACGACAAGCAGCACTTATTTTTATAGGCTCGGTCGGCCTCATTCTCAATGTACATACATTGATGCCTGGTATTGCAACATTAACAGGTCTCACTATGGGATTTTATGGCTTGGCTCTTTCCAAAAGACGCCCTTTTAGGTCGGCCATGCTTTTAGGCTTGGGTTTAGGATTAAGCTTTTTATCAGGGGGCATCTTACCACTTCTTATCCTTATGCTTTCAGCACTTCTTCTACCAACATGTTTTGAAATATGGCGAACACGACGTTATGGTCTTGTTTTGAGCTTAAGTCTGCTTGCAAGCTTACCTTTTTTAATCATATGGCCAACACTTCTCTGGTGGTACCAACATGACATATTTATTAAATGGATAAATAGCTTCTATTTATTCCAAACACAAAATTATATTTTTTATATTAAGAATCTTTCATGGTTTACTTGGCCTGCGCTTCCTTTAGCTATTTGGGGTTTGTGGAAATTCAAACATAAAATGTGGTCCCAAGCTAAATTTCAATTACCCATTGTTTTCTTCATATCGACACTCATCATCACTGCTTCTTATGCAAAAACAAATCAAGCGCTCTTAATGCCATTTCTAATTCCACTATCCACTATAGCAGCAGGAAGTATTGAGACTTTAAGAAGAGGTGCTGCGAGTGCATTGAACTGGTTTGGCATTATTTTATTTTCAACCCTCCTCTTTCTTATTTGGCTTGGTTGGAGTGCAATGCTTACAGGCTACCCACAAAAAACATATGAACGTATGCAATTTTTAGCACAAACGAATGAATCTCATTTCAATGTTTTTATTTTAATCATTGCAATACTTCTGACAGTGATTTGGATTTTTTCTATGATTAAAACAAGAATTACAAATCGCTCATGTACAACCAATTGGTCAATTGGCCTTACAGTAAGCTGGGCTCTTCTAATGGCTTTATGGCTTCCATGGATTAATCACAAAAAAGACTTTAGCCCCCTCTTTTTATCTATGGAAAAGGTCATCCAAGATAAAACTTGCCTCACTACACACAATATCAATGACGCACAAATTGATTTAATTGATTATTATTTAAATATCAAAGCCACCAGGGAAGACAAACGAAGTAATTGTCATTACTTACTTGTGTATCAATCACACAAAAAAAATCTCCCGTCGATGACTGAAAATTGGAAATTAGTTTGGAGTGGAAAACAACCTGGCGACAAAAATAATTACAAACTATTCTATAAAGAATAAAAAATCAAAGATACCTTTTGATTGCATCAATCACAATCACTTCTAAATCTCTACCCGCATCTTTTGCAACGTGCTCTTTAATTTGATTGCGCATAGGTGGCGCCCAAAATTTCTTTAAATGATTTGCAATCTCTTCTTTCGCTTTTTCTTGATCCGGATAGGATTTAAAAAAAGAGCCGATCTGATTGGCCATGGTAACAAGTTGATCAATATTCATAATTAATTTTTTGTAACTCTTTCAGCATAAGTATAAATTACATACTGGGGGGTTCTTGCAAAGCCAACCAAACATAAGCCATATTTTAACGCGGATCGTATGGCAAGTCCCGTGGGTGCCGATATAGCGATCAACATCGAAGCACCTAGCATCAGTGTTTTTTGAACCATCTCATAACTTGCACGACTAGTTGTGATCACAAAACCTTGATTGGTGATGTCTTTTGATCTAAGTGCACCAATCAATTTATCTAAGGCATTATGTCGACCCACATCTTCCCGCACAATTTGAATCTCACCTTCTTGGTTGGCCCATGCGCATGCATGTGTCGCCCCTGTCCTCTTTTGCAACGTTTGTGAAGTATGGATTGCCTCAAGTGCTTTAATCATCGCACTCTCTTGAATCGTTAAAGAATAATCTATTTTTTTTTCTGGCAATCTTAATGCTTGGTCTAAATTTTCAGCGCCACATAAACCACAGCCTGTTCGGCCAAGTAAATTTCTTCGCTTATCTTTGAGTGACTGAAAACACGATGACGCGACATCAATTTGAAGCTCTATGCCATTAGTTTGATGAATAATTTCAATCCCGTACACATCTTTTTTATTTTCTACAATACCTTCTGAAATAGAAAAGCCTAAAGCAAAATCCTCAAGGTCTGAAGGAGAGGCAAGCATGACAGCATGGGAGATGCCGTTATACACAAATGCAATTGGCACTTCTTCTGCAATATCATCTTTTTCGATCTTATTTGCATAGCTTTTTAAAACTTCATAAGTCCTAAAGCTATGCTCTGTATCAATAAAAAGATTTTGTGCCACTGATTAAAGCTAATGAATTTTTAATGCGTTAGATTTACCTGCAAATTCAATCTGCTCTTCACTGAAATGTTGATATTGTTTCTGCCAATTAGATAATTGTGTCACCTTGCTGACTTGCACCGCTGTCACTTTAAATTCAGGGCAATTTGTCGCCCAATCTGAGTTGTCTGTCGTAATCACATTAGCCCCTGATTCAGGATGGTGGAATGTTGTATAAATCACACCGGGCTGAACGCGATCTGTAATATGAGCTCTTAATACAGTTTCCCCTGCTCGACTTACAATGCCTACCCAATCACCCGATTGAATACCTCTCTCTTCGGCATCATGCGGATGAATCTCAACTATATCTTCTTCATGCCACGCGGCATTTTTTGTTCTTCTTGTTTGTGCGCCCACATTGTATTGAGACAGTATTCTGCCTGTCGTTAAAATGAGTGGGAATTTCTTTGTCACTTTTTCAGAGGTAGGCACATACTCGGTAATAATAAATTTACCTTTACCACGCACGAATTCATCGATATGCATGGTGGGTGTTCCAAGAGGATGCTCTTCATTACAAGGCCATTGAATGCTGCCTAATTCATCTAACTTCTGATAACTCACACCTGTAAATGTGGGGGTAAGTTTTGCAATCTCATCCATAATATCTGAAGCATGCTTGTACTCCATTTTGTAACCTAATGCATTACTAAGCATCTGTGTGATCTCCCAATCTTCATAACCATTCTTAGGCGACATCACTTTCCTTACTCTCGAAATACGTCGTTCTGCATTGGTAAATGTGCCATTCTTTTCTAAGAATGAAGAGCCTGGTAAGAATACATGCGCATACATCGCGGTTTCATTTAAAAATAAATCTTGCACAATAACGCACTCCATTGATTCCAATGCATGTGTCACATGCTGTGTATTTGGATCTGATTGGGCAATGTCTTCTCCTTCACAATAGAGCGCTTTAAATTGTCCATCGATCGCAACATCTAACATATTAGGAATTCTTAAGCCGGGTTCACTTTGTAATTTCACATTCCAAGCTTTTTCAAATAAAGCTAAGGTCGATTTATCAGATACATGTCGATATCCTGTAAATTCATGGGGAAACGATCCCATATCGCAGGCACCTTGAACATTATTTTGCCCTCGTAAAGGGTTGACCCCTACACCCTCTCGTCCGATATTACCTGTCAACATAGCAAGATTAGCAATACCCATAACCATTGTTGAGCCTTGACTATGTTCTGTGACACCCAAGCCATAATAAATCGCAGCATTACCCCCAGTTGCATAAAGTCTTGCGGCAGCTCTCACCTCTTTAGCATCTACCCCTGTAAATGCGCTCATCGCTTCAGGTGAATTTTCAGGTTTAACAATAAAATCTTTCCATACTTTAAAGGCTTCATCTTCACATCGTGCTTTAATGAAAGAATCATTCATGAGTTTTTCAGTAACAATCGTATGGGCCAATGCATTCACTATAGCTACATTGGAACCAGGTTTAAGCTTTAAATGATAATCTGCTTTGATATGAGGTGTGTTATCGACAAGATCAATAGCACGAGGATCAACAATGATAAGTTTCGCACCTTCCCTTAAACGTCTTTTCATTTGTGACGCGAATACAGGATGGCCATCTGTTGGGTTAGCCCCAATAATCATAATCACATCCGAATGCAGGACTGAATCAAAATTTTGTGTGCCTGCTGATTCACCTAGCGTTTGTTTAAGTCCATATCCTGTCGGTGAATGACACACGCGCGCGCAAGTATCCACATTATTATTGCCTAAAGCTGCTCGCACCAATTTTTGAACAACATATACTTCTTCATTCGTACATCGTGAAGATGAAATCGCACCGACTGAATCGCGGCCATATTTTTTTTGAATGCGCTGAATTTCACTTGCTGCATAATTAATCGCAACATCCCATGTTACTTTTTCCCAAGGATCATGAATGCTTTTACGAATCATAGGTGTAGTGATGCGATCTTTATGTGTGGCGTATCCCCAAGCAAACCTTCCTTTAACGCAGGAATGCCCGTGATTAGCGCCGCCATCTTTATTAGGCGTCATACGAACCACTTCCTCGCCTTTCATTTCTGCATGGAACGAACAACCTACACCACAATAAGCACAAGTCGTTGTGACACTATGTTCGGGAACACCTGCTTCAATGATGGTATTTTCAATTAAGGTAGCGGTTGGACAAGCCTGCACGCAAGCACCACATGAAACGCATTCTGAATCTTTAAAATCTTTATTACCTGCTGACACTTTAGAATCAAACCCACGGCCTTGAATAGTCAGTGCAAATGTACCTTGAACTTCTTCACAGGCTCTGACGCATCTTGAACATACAATGCACTTTGAAGGATCAAACGTAAAATAAGGATTTGAAGTGTCTTTAACACTCTTTAAATGGTTTTCTCCTTCGTAGCCATAACGCACATCACGAAGGCCAACAGCGCCTGCCATATCTTGTAATTCGCAATCGCCATTCGTAGCGCAGGTTAGACAATCTAAAGGATGGTCTGAAATATAGAGCTCCATCACACCACGCCTAATATCGGCGAGCTTAGGTGTTTGTGTGTGCACTTTCATACCTTCAGCAACAGGTGTTGTGCATGAAGCTGGATAGCCTCGACGACCTTCAATTTCAACGAGGCAGAGACGGCATGAACCAAAGGGCTCTAAACTATCTGTGGCACATAATTTAGGTACAGTGACACCCGATACAGATGCGGCATGCATAATGGAAGTGCCCTCAGGCACAGATACAGATACGCCATCAATCGTTAAATTGATCGTCTTATCTGAAGTTCTTTTTGGTGTTCCAAAATCCTTTACATCATCCATAGGTTTTCTCGAAATAAATCAATATATTAGTCTATGCCTTAGGCTCTTTTGCATCAACCCCAAAGTCTTTGGGGAAATGATTTAAAGCGCTCAAAACGGGATAAGGCGTCATGCCACCTAAAGCACATAAAGAACCATTTAACATGGTATCTGAAAGATCTCTAATCAATGCCACGTGCTTCTTAACATCATGCCCTTGCATAATATGATCTATCCCTTCAACGCCGCGGGTCGAGCCAATTCGACAAGGTGTACATTTTCCGCAAGATTCAATTGCACAAAAATCAAATGCATAGCGCGCCATCTTTGCCATATTAACCGTCTCATCAAATGCCACAATACCGCCGTGACCTAAAACTGCCCAGATTTCAGAAAATTTTTCATAATCGAGTGGAGTATCAAATTGCGATTCGGGTAAATAGGCGCCTAAGGGTCCACCTACTTGCACTGCTTTAATAGGCTTGCCTGATAAAGAGCCTCCGCCAAAATCGTAGAGAAGCTCCCTTAAAGTTACACCAAAGGCTTTCTCAACAAGACCCGTGCGCTTTAAATTTCCTGCCAGCTGAATAGGGAGCGTGCCTCGTGATTTACCCATACCAAAATCTTGATAATACTTAGCACCTTTAGCCAAAATAATGGGTACAGTCGCTAATGAAATCACGTTGTTTACAACCGTAGGTTTACCAAATAAACCCTCGATTGCGGGAAGCGGTGGTTTAAATCGCACTAATCCTCTTTTGCCTTCTAGGCTCTCCAACAGCGAAGTTTCTTCACCACAAATATATGCGCCTGCTGCGCGCCTGACTTCTAAATGAAAAGATTTACCTGACTTCAAAATATCTTCGCCAAGATAACCAATCTTAGTCGTTTGGTGAATGGCTTCATTTAAAGTTTTTAGTGCATGAGGATATTCAGAGCGTAAATAGATATACCCTTGTGTCGCGCCTACAGCAAGGCCAGCGATGATCATACCCTCAATCAAAACAAAGGGATCACCTTCCATGATCATGCGATCTGAATACGTACCTGAATCACCTTCGTCTGCATTACATACAATATATTTTTGTGTAGCTTTGGTATCTAATACCGTTTTCCATTTAATTCCTGTAGGAAAAGCTGCGCCACCTCGGCCTCGCAGGCCTGAAGCTGTCACGGTTTCCACAATTACTTCAGGTTTTAAATTCAATGCATTTTTCAAGCCTTGAAATCCATCATGCGCCATGTACTGATCAATATTAGTAGGCTCGGTAATACCCATGCGAGCAAAAGTTAAGCGCTCTTGTTTTTTTAACCAATCAATCTCTCCGACAAGACCTAACGCAAGAGGGTGCTTACCCCCATTTATAAAATCTGCATCAAATAAAGACTTCACATCGCTTGGATTGATGGGGCCAAAACCTATGCGACCTTGAGGCGTTTCTAATTCAACCAAAGTTTCCAGCCAAAATAATCCGCGCGAACTATTGCGAATGATTTGAATGTCTAATTTTTTAGCCTGAGCTTCTTTTGAAATCGCCATAGCAACTTCATTAGCGCCAAGAGATAGTGCTGTTGAATCGATAGGTACATAAATTTTAATACTCATGACGCACTCTTTAAATCTGAAATTAGTTGATCTATTTTTTTATTATCTACACGGCCATAAACTTCTTCATTAATCATCACACTTGGAGAGCATGCACAATTTCCTAAACAGTAAATTGGCTCTAAAGTGAAGGCGCCATCAGGAGTGGTTTCATGAAATTCAACACCCAGTTTATTTTTAATATGAATTTCAAGTGCGTCGCTTCCCATAGCCTGGCAAGACTCTGCGCGACAAACTTGTAAAATATGGCGGCCAGGTTGATGTGTTCTAAAATGATGATAAAAAGTCACAACACCATGGACTTCAGCCACAGACAAACTCAAAGCTTTTGCAATTAGAGGATAAGCCAATTCTGGCACATAGCCTATGTCATCTTGAATGGCATGTAAAAGAGGCAATAAGGCCCCAGGCATAGATTGATACTCCAAAATATGTTGATTAATGATCTTATAATCTTGAGGATTTAAGACAAGGTCTTCCAACGATATCTCCAGATATTTCTTGAGCGCTTGTCTCAAGAGCTAAATAAAATAGTATTATAAATTATCAAGATGATATCCACTTAAGTAATTTCATTAATGAAGGGGCATTAAAGATGGAAGCACAAAAAGAAAGCAAATACTTTCATGGGGGCTGCCCTCATGACTGTCCTGATACCTGCTCAATGGTTTATGAGGTAGAAGACAATAAACTCATAGGCGTCAAAGGCAACGTGGATCATCCAATGACGCGTGGTGGACTATGTGTGAAACTTCAAGATTATGAAAAGCGTCACTACCATCCAGATCGCCTTCTATACCCTATGAAGCGAATCGGTCCGAAGGGTACAAAACAATTTAAAAGAATTTCCTGGGATGAAGCGCTCGATACCATAGTTGATAAATGGCAATCCATTATTAAAGAATTTGGTTCAGAAGCCATTATGCCCAACAGCTACTTAGGTAATCAAGGCTTGGTGCATGGCATGAACGGTGGGGACTCTTTTTTTGCTCGATTAGGAGCAACTGTTACTGAAAGAACATTCTGCGGGGAGGGTTCGGCCACCGCTTGGCTACTAACCCTTGGGCCCACTGCGGGGGTCGATCCAGAGAGTTTTATTCATTCGAAATTTATTATTATTTGGGCTTGTAACTCGGTCAGCACCAATGTCCATCATTGGCATATTGTTAAAGAAGCACAAAAGAAAGGCTCAAAGGTTGTTGTCATTGACGCTTATGCTTCAAGAACGGCTAAAGAAGCAGATTGGCATATTTGTCCTAAGCCAGGCACTGATGGTGCTCTTGCGATGGCCATGATGCATGTGATTATTGAAGAAGGATTAGTGGATCAAGACTATGTAGATAAATATACAGTAGGTTTTCCAGAATTAGCAAAACTTGCAAAAAAGAGAAGTCCTGAATGGGCAGAAGAAATCACAGGTGTCTTAGCAAATGATATTCGAAGATTAGCCCGAGAGTATGCAACCACTAACCCATCGGCTATCAGAATTGGTGTGGCCCTTGAAAAAAGCTGGGGAGGAGGCCAGGCCATTAGGGCTGTTGCATGCCTTCCGGCTCTGACTGGGGCTTGGCGTCATGTAGGTGGAGGTATCCTTCAATTTCCAGTATGGGAGCAGCCTTATAGATTTGATGTCATTTGCAGGCCTGACTTAATTCCAGAAGGCACACAAGTTGTAAATAACCTTCAGCTGGGTCGTGTTTTAACGGGCGAACAAAAACTAAAAGTGCCTATCAAGTCAATGATGTGTTGGAATACAAATCCGGTCACTCAATCAACGGAAAGCGAAAAAATATTAGAGGGTTTGAAGCGCGAAGATTTATTTTTAGTTTCCGCAGAACACTTTATTTCCGATACTGCAGCCTATGCAGATATTCTTCTCCCGGCATCCATGGGCGCAGAACAAGAGGATATCATTCTATCTTGGGGTCATTTATACCTTACCTACAATACAAAATGTATAGAGTCCCCGGGTGAAGCCGTGCCAAATTACGAAATTTTTAGACGTCTTGCTAAAAGATTTGGTTTTGAAGAAGAATGTTTTAAATGGTCGGATACTGAATGTCTTCAACATTATATCGACTGGAATTCTCCAGCCTGCAAAGATATTGATTTGGATTATTTAAAAAAACATGGTTATGCGAGAATCAATGTGGGTACAAAAGATAATCGAGCGCCTCACAAAGAAGGAAAATTTCCAACGCCGTCTGGCAAATGTGAATTTAGGGTAGTTGGTGCCAAGAATTTTGTTGCTGGGCCATTTAGGCAAATGTACGAAGCTTTTCAGCCAGGTGAGGATATTCCTGAACTGCCTGATTATGTACCGTCCAAAGAAACAGCATCCGCTAATCCAGCCTTAGCAAAAAAATATCCATTGAATATTTTGGCGCCAAAAAGTCATGGCTTCATTAATTCGAGTTACGCCAATATCGAAAATAAACTTAAGGCTCAAGGAGAGCAGTTTGTGATGATTCATCCATTGGATGCAGAAGAAAGAGGCATTAAAAATGGCGATCGAGCGAAAGTATTTAACGATCGAGGGTTCTTTGAAGCTATATCAAAAATAACAACTGATGTGAATAAAGGAATCGTGGTTACAACGCTAGGCTATTGGAGACAACTGAATAATGGTGTCGTCAATTCAGTGAGCTCCAATGCTTTTGGTGATATGGGAAACTCACCAACTTCCCATGATTGCTTGGTCGAAGTTCAATTAGCTTAATTGAATTGACAATGCAGAGCCTCCCCCCTATGGGATTAACAGATCAATTTCATCGAAAGATTAATTATCTTCGATTATCTATTACTGATCGATGCGATTTTCGTTGCGTTTATTGTATGAGCGAAGATATGCAATTTTTACCTCGCGATGAAGTTCTGTCCCTTGAAGAATCGGCCAGAATTATAAAAATTTTTGCTTCTCTTGGTGTCACAAAAGTAAGGATTACGGGTGGCGAGCCTTTGGTTAGAAAAAATATTTCATGGTTTTTTCATGAAATATCAACTATTAAACCTCTTAAAGAAATTGTTATTACAACAAATGCTAGTCAGCTAGCGCAGCATGCGCGTATGCTTAAAATGTCTCAAGTTAAACGTATTAATATTAGTCTTGATAGTCTTGATCCTGTTCTTTTCAAAAAAATCACGCGCACGGGTGATTTAAATAAAGTACTGCTCGGTATTGATGAAGCGATCAAAGAAGGTTTTTCGAATCTCAAACTTAATACCGTTTTAATGAGAGGGATCAATGATCACGAAGCAATCGATTTAGTTAACTTTGCATTGCATAGAAAGATGGATATTTCTTTTATAGAAGAAATGCCTTTAGGCGATGTTGATCATATAAGAAAAGATACTTACATCAGTAATGATGAAGTATTAAAAAATTTACAAAATCATTTTAATTTAATACCAACCACTTTTACTTCAGGTGGTCCTGCAAAATATTGGCAGCTTGCTAATCAATCAACTAAAGTAGGTTTCATTTCTCCACATAGTCATAATTTTTGCGACACGTGCAATCGCGTGAGAGTGTCATCTAAGGGCGAATTATTTTTATGCTTAGGGCAGGAAGAAAAAATAGAGCTCATGCCTCTCTTGCGGCAATATCCCAATGAAGATTGGCCTATTCAAAAAGCTATTATAGATAGCATGGCGATCAAACCAGAAGCACACGATTTTAATCTTGAAATTACTAAACCTGCCGTCGTGCGCTTTATGTCGCATACCGGGGGTTAAATTTAAGTGGATGAGAAAATCGCTGTGGTCATTTTAGCCGGTGGCCAATCAAAACGTATGCAAGTTCAAAATAAGGCGACTGTTTTATTTAAAGGCAAACCTTTAATTGAACATGTCATTGACCGCATGAAATCGCAAGCAGAATATATTTTTATTAATACACATCAAAATCAGAATGATTTTGATGCATTTCATTTGCCTCTTATCGATGATATGTTAACTATACATGAGGGTCCCCTTTTAGGTATCTTCACGAGCTTACAGAAAATCAAAACGGATTGGGTTCAATTCGTACCTTGTGACACTCCTAACCTTCCAGATAATCTTATTGCAAATTTACTAAAAGAAAATAAAACACAAAAAACTCTAGTTGCAGTGCCTGAAACGGTGGATGGCCTCCAATCAGCATGTCTTTTATGTCATGTATCCACATTAAACAATCTTCAAGATTTTTTTAATCGAGGAGGACGCAAGATTGAAGACTGGATAAGACAATTATCTTTTTCTATTGTGCGATTTCATGATCACTCACAATTTATTAATATCAATACACAAGAAGAGTTAAATAAAACATCTCTATGAAAAAAGATATCAGCTTAAGTGATTTAATTTCTGAATCGAATATAGTGCACGATTATGATCCTAATGCGATGTCAGTTGAAAAAGCCAAAACATGGATTGCCAATTTTTTAAAACCAAGCGATCAACAAGAAATCATACATATCAAAGATGCGCTCCATCGTATTGTCGCGGAATCTATCACAGCATCCATTAATGTTCCTAATCATGACAATTCGGCCATGGATGGTTATGCAATCAATATAAACATTCTTAACGGTGACGGTCCTTTTAGTCTCATAGTGACAGGTAAACTCTTGGCAGGTAATCAATTAGAAGGTAATGCAAATGAAGCCGTTCGCATCATGACAGGGGCCAGTATTCCCTCTGGATTAAACGCGGTCATTCCACAAGAGTATGTTGAACTCAATGAAGGTGTAATTACATTCAAAATAAAACCTCATATCAATCAAAACATTCGACGCTTAGGGGAGGATATCAAAAGTGGGCAAGTGGTATTTCAAAGTGGTCGAAAGATAGAGCCTTGTGATTTAGGTTTGCTTGCGTCACTTGGTATAGATTCAATCAAAGTTTACCGAAAAATTAAAGTAGCTTTTTTTTCAACAGGCGATGAAATTGTTTCACTTGGTAATCCTTTGTCAGTAGGTCAAGTTTTCGATAGTAATCGCTATAGTCTTATTGGCCTTTTAAAACGTCTTGATGTGGAAGCCATCGATTTTGGCGTCATCCCTGACAATAAAAAAATCATTGAAGATACATTAAAAAAAGCAAGTGATATAGCAGATGTCGTGATTACAACAGGGGGTGTTTCTGTCGGCGAAGCGGATTATATGAAAGAAATATTAAAAAAAATAGGCGAAATCTTATTTTGGAAAATTTCTATGAAACCAGGACGACCTCTCGCGTATGGAAAAATTGGTCACTGTCATTATTTTGGACTTCCAGGGAATCCTGTGTCAACGATGGTTACTTTTTATCAATTTGTAAGAGAAGCTATTCTTACTTTATCAGGTCAAACACCTATTCCCAAAACACCCCTCATCAGAGCGCAACTTTTATCACCGATTAAAAAAGTACCTGGCCGAACAGAGTTTCAAAGAGGTATTTATGAACAAGGCTATGAAGGCACTTTTAAAGTGAGTCCTCTCAAAGATCAAGGCTCAGGTATCCTAAGATCTATGAGTGAGGCAAATTGTTTTATTGTACTTGATGAGGATACGGCACATTTAGATAAAGATATGTGGGTCGATATTCAGTTATTTGATAGCCTTTTTTAAAGCTCAAAAAAAGTAATTTTTTATAAAAAAAGTTCCTTAAACCCTTCAATTTTTTTCTAAAATCCCATCACTTTTTTATTAAAAATCGCTTAATATAGAGATGTGGAAATCAATAAAAAAGTCCCTTCATTTAAACTTCCTGGCACGAGTGGTCTTCAATTTAATCTGTCAGATTTCAAAGGTCGTTACCTTGTTGTTTATTTTTACCCCAAAGACGCAACCCCAGGCTGCACTACCCAAGGTGTTGACTTTAGAGATGCTTATAAAAAATTTCAGGCTCTTGGTGCTGAGATATTCGGCATTTCCCGTGATACTTTAAAGTCACACGAAAACTTTAAGACAAAATTTACCTTTCCCTTTGAGCTTTTAAGTGATGAAGAGGAAAAAGCCTGTGAATTATTCAATGTCATCAAAATGAAAAATATGTATGGTAAACAAGTAAGAGGTATTGAGCGCAGCACTTTTGTAATTGATCCTGATGGAAAATTAATTCAAGCATGGCGAGGTGTCAAAGTCGAAGGTCACGTCAAAGAAGTTTTACAATTTATTAAACAACACAACTCTATTTAACTATGGTCAAAAAAAATAGTGCAACTAAACTTTTTGTATTAGATACGAATGTTTTAATGCACGATCCCTCTAGTATTTTCCGATTTGAAGAACATGATATATACCTTCCGATGGTGACCTTGGAAGAATTAGACAATAATAAAAAAGGTGTCAGTGAAGTAGCGCGTAATGCGAGACAAACGAGTCGTAATTTAGAAGAGATTATAGGAACGAATGAAGAGAGCTTAGAAAAAGGACGTTCACTTGGCATCAAAGGCAATACGCATGTCACAGGGAAGCTGTTCTTGCAAACAACAGCACTTCCTCATGATTTACCAATGCTCGCAGGTAGCAAAGCTGATAACCAAATTTTAGGTATTGTCGCCTATCTTAAAAACCAAAATCCTGATCGCCAAGTTATTCTTGTTAGTAAAGATATCAATATCCGTATTAAAGCGAGAGCTTTAGGGATTGCTGCTGAAGATTATTTTAATGATAAAGTGCTTGAAGATACTGAGATGCTCTATACGGGTATTACAGAACTCCCTGAGGATTTCTGGGAGAGGCACAGTAAAGACATGGAATCATGGCAAGAGAATGGCAGAATGTTTTATCGACTGACTGGGCCTATGTGTCCAAACTTTTCGATCAATGAATTTATTTTTTATGAGTTCGATAAACCCTTCCACGCGATTGTTAGAAAAATTTCTGGTAAAACAGCCACACTTGAAATCATTAAAGATTTTATTAATGGTAAACATAATATTTGGGGTATCAATGCTAGAAATCGAGAGCAAAATTTTGCACTCAATCTTTTAATGGATCCTGATATCGATTTTGTATCACTTCTGGGGCAAGCAGGTACAGGTAAAACCCTCCTCACTCTTGCAGCTGGATTAGCACAAACACTCGATAAAAAAATCTACAATGAAATAATCATGACGCGTGTCACAGTGCCTGTAGGTGAAGATATCGGTTTCTTACCAGGTACAGAAGAAGAAAAAATGACGCCATGGATGGGTGCATTGGAAGATAACCTAGATGTTTTAAATAAAACAGATGAAGAAGCCGGCGAATGGGGAAGAGCAGCGACACAGGATCTTATTCGTTCGCGTATCAAAGTAAAGTCACTCAACTTTATGCGTGGTCGCACATTTCTTCACAAGTACCTCATTATCGATGAGGCTCAAAATCTAACGCCAAAGCAAATGAAGACACTCATTACGCGCGCAGGCCCTGGTACTAAAGTTGTTTGCTTGGGTAATATTGCGCAAATTGATACACCTTATTTAACAGAAGGCAGTTCAGGTTTAACTTATGTCGTCGATCGCTTCAAAGGGTGGAATCATAATGGTCATATCACACTTGTTCGCGGTGAACGTTCGCGCTTAGCTGATTATGCTGCTGAAACGCTTTAATTTTAAAGTTTCAAAAGGCTTCATTCCCCTCTTGATTGCACAGTTTTTATCGGCGCTAGCTGATAACGCCCTTTTGTTTGCAGCAATTGCATTACTCACAAAAATAAACTCACCTCATTGGCATCAGCCCCTCTTGCTTCAGTTCTTTGTAATTTCTTATATTATTTTGGCGCCTTTCGTAGGAGGTATTGCGGATGCTTTCCCTAAAGGCCGTGTGATGCTTTATTCCAACGCCATTAAGTTTATTGGAAGTTTATCTATGTTATTGGGTATGCAGCCACTTTATGCTTATGCAATTGTAGGTGTGGGGGCTGCCGCATATTCTCCGGCTAAATACGGTATTTTGACTGAGCTCCTTCCTTCAAAAGAGCTTGTCATGGCAAATGGCTGGATGGAAGGGTCAACAGTCTTTGCGATTATTCTGGGCTCAATTATTGGTGGGGCACTTGCTCAATTCGATCCGCTTGTAGCAATTATTATTATTACAGGATTATATTTGCTAGCCGCTATATTTAATCGATATATTCCAATCCTTCCTGTTGATCACAAATTACCTAAAAAAAATCCTTTTTATATGATAAAAGATTTTTGGTATGCATTCAAAATATTATGGAAAGATCCTGAAGGCCAATTATCGCTTGCTGTTACCACTTTGTTTTGGGGAGCAGGTGCCTCACTAAGATTAATTGTGATTGCATGGGCAGGCTATGCATTGCAATTTAATTTGGAGGAATCGACACGACTAACTGCTATGGTTGCGTTTGGTATTGCGATTGGTTCGGTGATTGCCGCTCGCTATATTAGCCTTAAAGATTCTGTGAGAGTACTTCCTGCAGGTATTCTTATGGGAGGATTTGTAATGACAATGACTATCATCCACGACTGGCAGATTGCAGCATTTATTTTCCTATTCATTGGGGCCTTAAGCGGATTCTTTATCGTGCCATTAAATGCACTCTTACAGCATCGAGGTCACATACTTATTGGCGCAGGTCATTCGATTGCCGTACAAAACTTTAATGAAAATATTGGTATTCTTTTATTAAGCGGGGCTTATACTTGGATGGTCAGGGAAGAATTTTCAATTAATACCATCATTCTTCTATTAGGGTTATTCGTCAGTCTGACTATGCTGGCAATCTACAAACACTACAAAAAAATTATTTAATGTAACTTAACTTGCGCTTCAGTTCGTCGCGTAATTATGCGAGCAATCGTTTGAAGGGCTGTACTCATAAATCCATGAAGTGCCATCAAATGCATTTTATAAAGTGACTGATACATAAGTCGAGCAATAAATCCTTCGATAAACATAGATCCGCCCATTAATGAACCCATCAAATTACCTACAGTTGAATACTCGCCCATATTTACGAGCGACCCGTAATCTTTATATATGTATTGAGGTAAATTTGTTTTACCTTTGACACGAAGTTTCATAGATTTAAAAAGTAATGATGCTTGTTGATGCGCCGCTTGAGCTCTTGGTGGAACAAACTGTTTCGTGCCTTCAATTGGACATGCAGCACAATCACCAAATGCAAAAATGGAATCATCATGTGTCGTTTGAAGTGTTGTACGTACGAGTAACTGATTAATAGAATTTGTTTCTAGTCCATCTATTTTTTTTAGGAAATCAGGTGCTTTTACTCCAGCAGCCCACACTACTAAAGCTGAAGGAATGAAGCGATTGCTATGTGTCTTAACACCTTTAGCAGATACTTCAGTCACACGCTCACCCATATAAAGATGAACGCGTAATTTTCGCAATTCTAATTCTACAGAATGTGATAACTTTTGCGGCAGCGCTGGAAGCAATCGAGGGTTCGCTTCAATAATAGAAATTTTTATATCACGATCAGGATTCACCCGATCAATCCCGTAGGCCGTCATCTCTCGCGTCGCTTTATGCAGCTCCGCTGCAAGTTCCACACCTGTTGCGCCTGCCCCCACGATCACAACTTCTAATTGACCTGGTTGAATTGCTTTCTTTTGTGTTTGTGCCTTTAAAATAGCATGGTGTAATTTTTGATGAAATACTTCAGCTTGCTCTTGCGTATCTAAAGCAATCGAATATTTTGCTGCGCCCTTAATGCCAAAGTCGTTTGTTGTACTGCCAACAGAAATAATTAAAGTGTCATACTGAAAGCTTCTTCTTGGAATAATTTCTTTACCGTCTTCGTCTTCATAGGGTGCAATCGAGACTTCTTTTTTTCGACGATTCAATCGATCCATTCGACCTAAGCGAAAACCAAAATGATGCCAGTGGGCTTGCGCCATATACTCCAACTCATGCTTGTCTGGATTCATACTCCCAGCAGCAATTTCATGAAGGAGTGGTTTCCATACATGTGTTTTTGTACAGTCAATCAATGTGATTTCAGCTTTTTTCTTTTTACCTAGTGTATCACCAAGTCTTGTTGCAAGCTCTAAACCGCCTGCACCGCCACCTACTATCACAATCTTATGCATCTTACTTCCTTAAAATACAGATAATAAAAAAACCACTGCTGCAATTATACAGGAGTGGTTTTTTATTTTTTTAAGAAACTAAATAGAAATTAGTTTTACTCGTTACCTGTAATTGTTCCTTGAGTACGAATCCAAGCAATCACTTTCAGAAGCTCATCTGGAGTCACCCCATTTTTCGGATCTGTTGCATCCATGAGTCCAATACCTTTAGCACCCATACCGCCATTCGTTCCTGCCCAAACTGTTTCGAACATTCCTTTGTTGGTAGCATCTTTTGGATAGCGGAATGTCGGCCCAACTAATCCAGGTCCGACTTGACCTTTGGCATCTCCACCGTGACATTGGGTGCAAGAATACAAACCAAAAATCTTTTTACCTTTTGCAACCGCTTCGGCATTACCAACGTAAGGATTTTTGCCAGTAGCTAAAAATTCTTTTGCTGCAGGTGTATCAAATAAACTTGGGTCAATTTTTAATGCGCTTCCATCTGTTGTTTTTACAAATGAAACGTCTGCAGATACCACACCTGCAAATGCCATCATAGAAATTAAGACTGATGACATAAGTACTTTTTTTACTAACATAATTTCTCCTAAAAAATTGTATACATTTTGGAGGATGTTTAATCCAAAATATAAATTCTAAATTGCGGTTTTAACTGCCTTAAAATCTAAAAAACACACACTAATCTTACTCATTTTTTTAAATAAAGTCACTCATTTCTGAATGGCTTTTTTAACTTTAATTTCCTATCTTATCCCCTGAAACAGCAGGCTTATGAGGGATTCCATAGTCATCTAAAATCTTCAAAATTTTAGCCTGATTACGATCCAACGCTCCTTGAATCATTTCCATGCGGTCTTTATCTTTTTTGCGAACAGCCACAGAAATATTCCACTCTTCTTTGCCCTTCACATTGACGGATTTATATTCGGGTATAGGAACAACAACAAGAGGTTCTTTTGATTGTTTTGCATAGTACCCACCAATTGGCCCCCATATGATCGCGACATCAATTTTACCTGCGACCAAATCATCAATCATATGGCCTGGTGACAAATTAAGATCTCTTTGCAATCGATAAGGACGAGCATTCGCCATCAGATCATGATCGCGTAATGGAATTGTTGGTGGACTTTCTCCTACAATTCCAATAATGCCTTTTTTAAGATCTTCTGCATCCCAATCTTTAATATTGTAATTACTTGATTTTCGATATACGAATACATAACCTGAACGATAATAAGGTTTGGAGGTGCGTAATGAATCTACATCACTGCCCATGCCAATAATCACATCGCAGCGTTGTGCATTAATTGTATTTCTTAAATAGCCCTGACGATCAAGCCAAAATTCGTAAGTTAATTCTTTACCTAAATCTTTCGCTAAAACTTCTGCAATCTTATTTTCAAACCCTTCGCCTTTTTGATTTGAATAAGGAAGACTGTCAGGGTCTGCACATACTCTAAATTCATTATCCGAAGGAATTCTATAGGGCATACCAGGTAAACCATCCTCACGATCTTGACCTAATGCAAATACTGATCCAATTTGAATTAAATTTAAAACACATAAAGCTAATATTATTTTTTTAAGCATTCTTTTTCCTTGGCAATGAATAATCGTGACTCCTATAAAAAAACACCCCGCTCGAAAGCAGGGTGTTTATAGGACATACTAACTAACAGTTAGTTCTATAAAAAATCTTTCGATTAATTATAGGCTAAATACTGTTAAAGCACCGCCGCCAGGAGCAGCATTGTACTTAGTAAGTTCAGCATAACCACCAGCAGCGCCAAGAGCGTCTGTTGGGTTAGTTAAGCCAAGGTTCATCGCAACGCCAGCCCAACCACCAATACCTGATAAAACACCAACGTATTGTTTGCCGCCGTTTGAGTATGTGAATGCATTACCAATCACACCAGAACCAACTTGGAACTTCCAAAGTTCTTTACCTGACTTAGCGTCAAGAGCTTTGAACCAACGGTCAAGAGTACCGTAGAAAACTAAGTCTGAAGCAGTTGTTAAAGCACCGCCCCAAGCAGAGAATTTCTCTTTGTTGTACCAAGCTTTTTTGTTTGTCATTGGATCATAAGCAGCGAAGCCACCCATAACACCGTCTGGACCAGCAAACATAGTTAATGTTGCACCAACCCATGGTTGACCTGCTACATACTTAGACTCAACTGGTTCGTATGTCATACATACGTGGTTGAGTGGTGAGTAGATAAGGCCAGTCTTAGGTGAGTAAGCAGCTGGTTGTTGATCTTTTGTACCCAATGCAGCTGGGCAAACACCCTTAGCATTGTAGTCTTGGTGAGTAGAAGCTGAAGCTAGCTTGTTAGGTACACCAGATTTTTTGTCAACGTCAGTTGCCCAGTTAACAAATGGATGTACTTTTTCTGCAGCAACTAAAACACCGTTGTCAGCTTGCCATGTGTAAGCAAAACCGTTACGGTCATGGTGCCATGCATAAGTCTTACCACCATTGTCAAATAAGATCACTTCGTTAATACCGTCGTAATCCCACTCGTCATGTGGAGTCATTTGCATACCCCAGCGTGCAACGCCAGTGTTTAAGTCACGTGCGAAAACAGTCATAGACCATTTATTGTCGCCTGGACGTACATCTGGATTCCAAACTGATGGGTTACCTGTACCGTAGTACACTAAGTTTGTTTTTGGATCATATGGCCACCAGCCCCATACAGAGCCACCACCATGTTGCCAACCATCTTTAACTGCTTGTGGTTTTAACCATGTTTTAAGACCAAGATCTTTTTCACCGCCTTTTAACTTAGCAGTATCAATTTTCTTGAATGAACCGCCTTGTTTGTTACCACCATTAACGTCTTCATAGACTGATAATGCTGAGTAAAGTGGTGTGTCTTTGTTAAAGTCTTTGCCGATTAATACTTCAGCGTCAGGACCTGTTGAGTAAGCTTTCCAAGCTAACTTGCCGTCTAGAGTATAAGCTGAGATAAAGCAGCGAACACCGAATTCAGCACCAGAACAACCTGTTAAAACTTTATCTTTGATTACATGAGGAGCGTTTGTGTTTGTAGCACCAACTTTAGGGTCAGTGTTTTTAGCATCCCATAATTTTTTACCTGACTTAGCATCCAAAGCAACTAACATACCGTCGTTTTGTTGTAAGAAGATTTTACCGTCGCCATAACCAAGACCACGTGAAACGTTGTCACAGCAAAGAACTGCTTGAACTGATGGATCTTGTTTTGGGAAGTAAGACCAAACGATTTTTTGATTGTCGTTTAAGTCAAGCGCATAGATGTTATTTGGGAATGCTGTATGTACATACATCATGTTACCAATAACGAGCGGAGCACCTTCGTGACCACGGTTTACACCGGTTGCGAATGTCCATGCTGCTTTAAGGTTTTTTACATTACCTTGGTTGATTTGAGTTAATTTGCTGTGTGCTTGGTTTGTGTAGTCACCGCGTGGTGCTGCCCAGTTATTAGCATCAGCAATAGCTTTTTCTTGATCAGCAGCTGCTGAAGCAATCATTGGCATTGCCACTGATAGACCAGCTACTAAACCAAGAGCTAACTTGATTTTATTAATTTTCATATAAATCTCCATAGTTTTTACTAAGGGTTTTAAAAAGAAGTAAACTCTCTAGTCACTTTAAATTTTAAAGTGTTTCACTTTAAGACTTGAAAGTGCTTCGAAGGCCTACTTTCAGCACAATTTGACTTGTGCTTGAGTAGTAATATATGCCTCTTTTTTTAGAATTGCAACAATTTCGTTACAATTTGTTAACATTTTTTTATGCCTCAATTTTAATTATTCCTGAACTTTGCTAAATTTGTTAAAATACCTAATAAAATCAATAAGAAAGCTAATTATTTTCTATGCCAACTGACTCTTTATATACTTTATATCCAGAGATTTCTCCCTATCATGCGACCTGGATAGAAAGATCTCATGGACATAAAATTTATGTCGAACTTTCAGGAAATCCCCATGGAAAACCTATTATTTTTCTTCATGGCGGGCCTGGTGGTGGAACCAACCCCAAACAAAGACAATTTTTTGATCCAAAACACTACCAAATCATTCTGTTTGACCAAAGAGGCTGTGGGCAAAGTAAGCCCTTAGGAGAGACGAATGGCAATACCACTCAAGATCTTTTATCTGACATGGAAGCAATTCGTAAACATTTCGATATAAAACGCTGGATTATTTTTGGAGGCTCTTGGGGAAGTGCTTTAGCATTAACTTACGCGACTCAATACCCTGAAACGATCAAAGCACTTATTTTGCGAGGGATCTTCTTAAGTCGTAAAACTGAACTTGATTGGTTTCTAGATGAGGTCAAAGCTTTTTTTCCAGAAGCCCATCAAACACTGCTTGATTTCTTGCCAAATAATAAACGTGATGATCTTGTAAAAAATTATAGTGAGCTTGTATTTTCAAGTGATTTAAAAATCAGTGGGCCTGCATCCATTGCATGGAATCGTTTTGAAAGTAGCCTTTTAAAACTATTGCCTCAAGCAGAAGAGAATAAAACACTGACAGTTGAAGATATACAAAATGAAATTGCGCGTGCACGCGTTCAACTTCATTACATCAAAGATCAATGTTTTATTGATGGCAAAAAAATATTAAAAGAAGTTAAACAGTTGAAAGATATTCCAATAACCATTATTCAAGGACGCTATGATATGGTGTGTCCTCCTATTACGGCCTATGAACTTTATCAACGTGTACCACATGCAAATTTTATTATGGTCCCAGATGCAGGGCACTCAGCCTCAGAACCCTCAATGACAAGCGAACTCGTTAAAGCTACCAATCACTATAGAGCATTAGCTTAATGATTAAATTACATCCGCTTTTCAAAAATCTTTACCAAAAAAAAGATGAATCACTACCCATCTTCATGATGAAAGAAACATTAGCAGGCTGTAAACGTCACAATATATTTGGTTTAACTGCATCCTTATCTTTCTTTTCTCTTTTTGCATTCATTCCCATGATTCTTCTCATTTTCTTTTTCTTAAGTCATTGGTTAGTTAATTCTGAGTTTGCTTTAGGGAGATTAGCACTTCTTACAAGTGACTTATTACCGCAAATGAGTAAAAAAATTATGCTTGAAGTTTATAAGATATCAAGCCATACCAAAGTATGGGGTATCTTAGGTACATTAATTTTATTGTGGGCAGCAACTCCCCTCACAAGCTCTCTTCGTGCAAGTCTTCTCATTATTTCAGCGACTGAAGAAGATCCATCATTTCTAAAAAGTAAGTTTCGAGATATTGTCGCTATTATTGGCATACTTTTACTTTTCTTCTTCTTTACTCTATCAGGCATGGTCCTTCAAAAAGCTGCCATGTTCTTTGGCGAATATTTAAGTTTTGTAAATTCACAAATGATTTATTTTATAAGTTCATTTTCATTTGTTGTTTTGTCTTTAGCACTTTTTAATCGCTTCTTCTTTCCCATTAAAGTCGATGTAAAACATATTGTTTTAGGTTCAGTACTCACCGCTCTCTTATGGCTTGGACTCAGATCAACTTTCGACATCTTTTTATCATTGAGTCAATCCTATGGCACCTTTTTTGGTGGTATGAGAAATCTTTTTATTTCACTGATATGGCTTTATCTTAATATCGCATCTTATTTACTTGGTGTAGAGCTTATGGCAACACTTCACAAAAAAGATATGTTGTTATTAAAAAAATTATTTGACGACTCCATTCCGCTTTCGGGCTCATTCATTCATTATCTTGCTTCGCGTTACGGAAAAATATACAAGCAAAATGCAATAATTTTTGAGCAAGGTAATCGTGAACATAATGTGTATTATATCGTTCAAGGTTCTGTCAATTTAACTCAAGACTGTCGAGTGATACGCTCTTTAAAAGCGCATGAATATTTTGGTGAAATGGCAGTGTTAAATGAAACACCAACTATTGCGTCAGCTATATCGACTTCAAATGAATCTGAAATTATTGCGATTCCAAAAGTACATCTAGAAATGATGCTTGCCGACGAACCTAAAGTAGCAATGAAATTTTTAAGAAAAATGTCCTTAAGATTACAGCAACGCTAAAAGTCTGCGGGTTTTAAGTCAAAGGCAATACAGATTCGCTCCTCATTGGAACTGAAAGGTATCGTTCGATGAAAAACGGAAGATGGAAAAAAAATAACATCACCAACTTGAGGTAGGTATAATTTTTTTTCAAAGTTATCGTGCATTCTTGGGTAATCATCTCCATCGATACTTAATTCAATACCGCCTTCATCTGGTTGTTTTTTTTCTTGGGGAATCGCCAAATAAACGGCTCCACTAATCCAACCCTCTTCATGAATATGAGAGCTCAAATGACCGCCTGACTGCATTTTGACAAACCAAGAACTGCTAAACTCAATATTTTTTGGAAATGCCTTTATAAATATTGAGTCTTCATTTTTATAGTGATCGTAATATCTTTTAATAAGTAATGTAATCTCTTCTGACAACCTTTTAAAAGAAGAATCCTTTCGTTTAAAGAGGTTCCCTGATGATTGAATCCCATTGATTAATCGACTTTGCATGCGCTCAGAAATGTCAGCTTCGTTGATATCATGTAAGAGTGATTTTAGTAAATCATCCTTAGGATCTTTTAAGGCATTCACTTGGCCATGAAATACAAAACGGAGCGGGTCTGGACAAAAATTGTAGCGGTCTTCTTTGTGAAAGTTTTTTCCAAAGTGAGTCGATAGTGTTGCTAACAATGGTGATGTATTCTTTTTAAGAATCGCACTATTTAATTCTTTTTCAAAAATATCAAATTGTTTTGTTTTATATAAACAATAAAGTGCGCGCTCTTCCCAATCTTTCATTTGAGAGGCTTTGTAAAACTCATAAGCCTCCTGAAATTTTTTATTATCATGAAGGAAAGTAGCAAGATTGTAATTGGCTATTGGATTTTCTGAATTTAATTTCACAGCTTGTCTTAGGTATTGATTGGCTTCTGAAATGTTGCCTTGATGCCATAATGCATCACCTAATACTGAGCAAACTTCAGCATCATTTGGACTCATTGCAATCGCTTTTCGATATGATTGAATAGCTTTTTCTAGGTATCCCTGATTGCGATAAGCATTACCTAAATTAAAATGTCCTCGAGGGTGATCTTGAATGTTGAGTGATTGTTGAAAAGAATGAATCGCTTGATCAAAGTCACCTTGAAGTAAATAGACAGCACCCTTATTGCCATGTGCCTCATAGAATCCTGGCTCTAAATCAATTGCCTTTTGATAAGCGCTTAAGGCTTTATCGAATTGTGATTGATTTTGATATGCAATACCTAGATTAAAATACGCTACCACTAAATCAGGCTTTATCTGTATTGCTTTTTGATAATGTTGAATTGCACTTTGATTATCGCCTAACTGGTACAGTACTGAACCTAAATTAAAATGCATCTCCGCAAATTGTGGTTGAATTTTTAAAGCGTTACGATAGCTGTCGGCGGCTTCTTTAAATTTTTTTTGTGCTTCTTGAGATACACCTAAAATATTATGCAAAATTAATTCTTGTGGAAATTCATCTAGTAATTTTTTTGCTTTTTGTTCCGCAAGATATAATTGGCCTGACTGATGAAGTTGTAATAAATTATTAATTTCTGATTGCTTTAAAATTCTCATTACAAAGGCTTTTAATGATGCGGAGTATCTTCTGCAATTTTATCCATAATTGCAAAGAGAACACCTGAGATGATGAATGTAGCGTGAATACCCACCATCCAAGCCATTTGAGTATTTGTAAGCATTTGTCCTGGTATGGACGCATGCATAAAAGCTTTCAAAAGATCGATGGCAGAAATTGCAACTATTGAGCCAATCAACTTAAGCTTTAATCCAGAATAATCAACTTTACCCATCCAATGAGGCTTATCTTCATGATTATCGATATCTATTTTAGATACAAAGTTCTCATAGCCACTAAAGATAACCATTATAAGAAGATTTGCAACAAGCGTCATATCTACTAAGGCTAAAATTGATAAAACAATCTCTCTTTCCGGTGTGTCAGCTACCGTCATCATGATATGAAGAAATTCTTGGCTAAATTTTATAAGTAAACAAACTAATCCACCGACCAAACCCAAATACATAGGGGCTAATATCCATCGACTCTTAAATACTAATTTTTCTATAATTTCTTCAGCCTTCATTCGATCTCCATCAGTTATCGTTAATTGGATAAATCATATCATTACCGCGCCATATATATGTTTCAGTAATGATTGAAAAAAACTCTTATTAGGATACTATTTTATCTTTACTTTCGTAAATCATGTGATGTCAAACGATTCAATCATTATTCATGGCCATCTTTTAAAAGAAGCGCGCGAAGATCTAAATCTTTCGATAGATGATGTTGCACATCGTTTAACTTTAAGTAACAAACATATCATCTCTATGGAAGAAAATAAGAAAGATGGCTTTGTATCTTTTCAAATCAAACTCATATCGATAAGAAAATATGCAGCTTTTCTTGAATTGGATATTGATACCATTATTGAAAATACAAAAAATAAAACTAAATCTTTAAATCTCCCAGAGCCTGAATTAGAAAATAGAATAAATAAAACGGATGAATTACCTAAGAAAAAAATACTATTTTTAATAAAAATAAAATCATTTTTTGTATGGGCAAAAACATATATCAAAGTACCTCATATTTTTTATTTTATTATCTTTCTTTTTGTATCTAACTTTGTAATTGGTGTTTACCAAAAATATGCTGTTGCTCATAAAAATTTTGAAGGTAAGGAAGTTGAATTATTCAATTTTGATTCTCTTCCTAATGATATAGCAACTTATGAGATTAAACCTTTAGAAGAGAAGCAACTATCTAGGAAGGCGGTACCTATTGAAGTCAAAAACCTAGAAAAAAATAATAAGGATCTTGCTATTAAAATGTGTGGTCAAGCTATTTCAAAACCAATTATACAAGTTTCTTCTCCTTCGGATCCTCTTAAGCCTAGTGACTACTTCCATATTATCTCTAAAGGTCAACAAACGATTTGTATATTAGATGCTGAAGGTACAGAAAATAAGTATTCACTTACCGAAGGTCAAAAATTAACCTATCGAGGCGGAAAAGCCCCTTTTAAACTCTTGATAGATCCTGCGATGAGTGAAATATTTTATGAGGGTTGGTTGGTAAAGCTTAAGGCTGAACAAAGCTACATTCAACTTAATCCAAAAACTTATAATTAAAATTTAAATAAATTCATTTAAATTTTCTAACAGCGCCTG
>DATCVG010000047.1:0-2083 GCA_036567085.1 Candidatus Methylopumilus sp. | reverse complement strand
GATAAGGATTCAACATAACGACGTTGACCTTCAGCGTAGAGGGTATCAAAAGCTAAAGATGATTTGCCGGAGCCGGATAAGCCTGTAATGACAATCAATTTATTGCGGGGTAAATCGAGTGAAATATTTTTTAAATTATGGGTTCTGGCCCCGCGAATCTTAATCGTATCCATGTCACTTTAAGCTTTTTAAAGGTAACCTGTTAATATACGAAATTATTCAAAAATAAGAAATATCTAATTCAAGTTTATGAAGATAGAACAAGGCATGACCCCGCTCGAGATTCGATCCAGTTTAAGTTTGGCATCGATCTATGGCTTAAGAATGTTAGGCATGTTTTTAATCCTGCCTATTTTTGCAATCTATGCCGAAGGCTTACCCAGCAGCCCTTCAGCCTTTCAAGTAGGTTTAGCATTGGGGGCCTATGGTCTTACGCAAGCACTCTTTCAATTACCTTTCGGTATGTTATCTGACCGTTATGGGCGCAAAAATATCATTTATATTGGCCTCCTTTTATTTGCTTTAGGCTCTTTTGTGTCAGGTTATTCGGACGATATTCATATCATTATTCTAGGTCGTGCCATTCAAGGGGCAGGCGCTATATCAGCCGCCATCACCGCCCTTGTGGCTGATTTAACTAGAGATGAACATCGCACCAAAGCGATGGCGATGATTGGAGCCACCATTGGTATCACTTTTGCCTTGTCTTTAATGGGCGCACCTCTTCTAAATAAGCTCATAGGTGTGCCTGGTATTTTTATGCTGACAGGCCTTTTATCTCTACTTGCTATTTTAGTGGTGCGCTTTGTGGTACCCACACCTTTGACGCTAAAGACTTCCGAAACATTAAAAGCATCTCAGCCATCCTTTAAATCAATCCTTAAAAATACCCAGCTCTCGCGTTTAAATTTTGGGATATTTGCCCTTCATGCCGCTCAAATGGCGATGTTTATCGTGGTGCCTATAGCGCTTGCAACTTCAGGTGGATTAGATGTCAACCAACATTGGAAAGTCTATTTACCTGTTCTTCTGACTTCATTTATTTTTATGGTGCCTATCATCATCTTGAGTGAAAAATTTAATCAATCAAAACACGTATTTATTGGCTCTATTTTTTTAATGCTCATCGCCCAACTCATGTTTGGCGTTTTGATTCATGTTTTTTGGGGCCTCATCGCATCTTTATTTGTCTACTTTGTAGCCTTCAATGTTTTAGAGGCAAGTCTACCCAGTTTGATTAGTAAAATTGCCCCGCCAAGCGCTAAAGGGACAGCGATTGGGGTGTATAATACCTGTCAATCATTAGGTGTCTTTTTTGGTGGTTTATTAGGTGGTTTTTTGGCGGATTTAGGTGGCAGTTTTTCAGTGTTTTCGTTTTGTGCCATTTTGATGACATTGTGGGCGATTTTTGCATTATCGATGAAAGCACCACCCGCAATTAAAACGTTAATGTTTATGATTAAAAATAAATCATTACTCAAAAGCCCTAAACAATTAGCTTTGATAGAGCTTAAATTACAAAAAATAAAAGGTGTGCGTGATGTCATGATCTTGCTTGAAGAAGGCAAGGTGATGCTAAAAGTCAACAAACACGAAACGATTCATGAAGCATCGATTATTCAGTTATTAGGAGGGAAACATGGCGTCAGTCAATAAAGTCATTTTAATGGGCAACCTAGGCAAAGATCCTGAGGTGCGATTTATGCCTAACGGGGATGCTGTATGTAATTTTAGTATTGCTACCACTGATAACTGGAAAGATAAAAACGGTGAGAAACAAGAGCGTACCGAATGGCATAACATTGTGATGTATCGAAAGTTAGCCGAGATCGCAGGCGAATATTTAAAAAAAGGACGTCCTGTATTTATTGAAGGCAGACTACAAACGCGCAAATGGCAAACCAAAGAAGGCCAAGATCGTTACACGACTGAAATTATTGCAGAGAGCATGCAAATGTTAGGTGGTCGAGATAGCGGTGGCGGATCCTCAAGCGGTTCATCAAACGCGCAAAATCAATCTGCATCACAAGGTAATGATGAATTTAATCAGACTCCTCAAAGAACAGGTGGCGCACCCCAAGCC
>DATCVG010000046.1:0-44419 GCA_036567085.1 Candidatus Methylopumilus sp. | reverse complement strand
CAATTTAAGAGGTAGGCATTTTGCATTATGGGGTTTAGCTTTCAAACCCAATACCGATGACATGAGAGAAGCTTCGAGTCGCGTTCTTATTCGTGAATTGATTAATGCGGGTGCCACAATCACCGCTTATGATCCAGTTGCTATGGATGAAGCTAAACGTATTTTTAAAGATGAAAAACATTTATCTTTCGTCGACACACAAGACGATGCGCTCAAAAATGCAGATGCACTTATTATCGTCACTGAGTGGACAGAATTCAGAAGCCCTGATTTTTCTTTAATTAAATCTTCGCTAAGAGCGCCTTTCATTTTTGATGGTCGAAATCTTTATGATCCGAAAGTGGTTCGCGCGCTTGGATTTGAGTATTTCCCTATTGGACGTTAAATGAAAATCTTGGTGACAGGTGCAGCTGGTTTTATTGGCATGCATAGCGCCAAAAAGCTCCTGGATGAAGGCCATGAGGTTATTGGTATTGATAATCTCAATGACTATTACGATGTCACCTTAAAAGAGGATCGACTTAAATTACTAGAAGGCTATAAAAATTTTCGATTTTTAAAACTCGACATTAAAGATCAAAAAGATGTAGTCGATCTTTTTAAAAAAGAATCACCTCAACGTGTTCTTCATTTAGCAGCTCAAGCAGGTGTGCGTTATTCCATTCAGAATCCTTACATCTATATTGATTCCAATATTCAGGGCTTTATTAATATCTTAGAAGGCTGTCGAACAATTAAAACTGAGCATCTTGTTTTTGCAAGTAGCTCAAGCGTGTATGGTGGCAATACAAAAGTTCCGTTTAGTGAACATGATAATGTTGATCATCCTGTGAGTCTCTATGGAGCGACTAAAAAAGCTAATGAATTGATGGCACATACTTATAGTCATCTTTATCAAATCCCTACAACTGGTTTACGTTTTTTTACAGTCTATGGCCCATGGGGTAGGCCTGATATGTCACCCATGCTATTTACGAAAGCTATCTTGGCTGATGAACCTATACAAGTATTCAATCATGGCGATATGATGCGTGACTTTACTTATATAGACGATATCGTAGCGTCTGTAAATGAAACGCTATTTAAAACGGCCATGCCCAATATAAATTTTGATGGACAACATCCGGATCCTGCAACAAGTCATGCGCCTTATCGCATCTTTAATATAGGAAATAGTCATCCTGTGCCATTGATGCAATTCATCGAAACGATTGAAGATGCATTAGGTAAAAAAGCGATTAAAAGAATGATGGGTATGCAAGCAGGCGATATCAAAATCACATCAGCAGATACTTCAGAATTAAATCAGTGGATCAATTTCAAACCGAACACCTCTATCAAGGAAGGTGTTACACGATTTATAGACTGGTATAAAAATTACTACTAAGTTATTCTACTGTCACAGACTTTGCTAAATTTCGAGGTTTATCGACATCTGTTCCCTTAATAAGTGATACATGATAAGCAAGTAACTGAACTGGAATAGAGTGAATAATCGGTGACAGAATGCCTGCATGTCTTGGTGTTCTTATTACGCGAACACCTGGACTTTCCATAAAGTGGCTGTCAGCATCTGCGAAGACAAAAATTTCACCGCCTCGCGCTTTTACTTCCTGCATATTCGATTTTACTTTTTCAAGTAAATTATCATTCGGAGCAATCACAACAACTGGCATGTCATTGTCAACTAATGCCAATGGGCCATGTTTTAACTCCCCTGCTGGATAAGCTTCTGCATGAATATAAGAAATCTCTTTTAATTTTAATGCCCCCTCCATGGCAATCGGGTAATGAATGCCTCGACCTAAGAATAGAGCGTGATGCTTATCTGCAAATAATTTTGCCCATTCTTTAATTTGTGGCTCTAAATTAAGTGCTTGTTGAATACTTCCTGGTAACTGTCTTAAATTTTCTAGATAGCTTTTTTCCTCAATCTTATTAATGAGTTTTTTATGTTTCGCAATAGTTACAGCTAGGCTAAATAGAGATACCAGTTGTGTGGTAAAAGCTTTGGTTGATGCTACCCCAATTTCGGCACCAGCTCTAGTATATAAAACAAGATTTGATGCTCGTGCAATCGCACTTTCTTGCACATTACAAATGGCCAAACTTAAATTTTGCCCTAGGGACTGAGCATGCTTTAAAGCTTCCATCGTATCAAGCGTTTCACCTGACTGAGAGATGGTTAGAATTAATTGATTTGGATTAGGGACTGAGTCTCTATATCGATATTCACTTGAGATTTCAACCGTCGTTGGTATTTTAGCAATACTTTCTAACCAATATTTTGCAGTGACCCCTGCGTAATAACTTGTGCCTGCTGCTAAAATTAAAATACTATCCATTTTAGAAAAATGTTCTTGGGCGTTTTTTCCAAACAGGCTTACATCAAAATGACCTGCATCAATAATAGCTTCAATCGTGTCTGTTAAAGCTCGAGGCTGTTCATAAATTTCTTTTTGCATAAAGTGATCATAAGGACCTAATTCCATGGAAGATAAAGTCACATCACTGATATGTATTTTACGTATAATTGTTTTTTTATCTTTATCGAAAATTTGAATGCCATCTTTTTTTATTTGTACGACATCACCATCTTCTAGATATATAAATTTTTTGGTGACGGCTAAAAGTGCTGAAATATCAGATGCAATAAAATTTTGCTTATCGCCAAGGCCAATAATGAGCGGGCAGCCTAACCGAGCGCAAATCATTTCATCAGGATTTTTAAGAGAGATCACAGCAATTGCAAATGCACCCCTTAATTCTTCACCTAACATTTGGATTGCTTCTAAAAGTGATTTGTTGTGATGTTTTATGAAATAATGAATCAGATGTGCGATGACTTCAGTATCTGTTTGTGATTCGAATTCATAGCCTAATTTTTTAAGACGCTCACGCTCTTCTTCATAATTTTCAATAATCCCATTATGTACAACCGCGATTTCACCTTTTGAAATATGAGGGTGCGCATTCAATTCTGTGACTCCGCCATGTGTTGCCCATCTCGTATGACCAATACCTAAGAAGCCTTCTAACTTTTGATCTTTCACCATCGTTTCAATTTCAGCCACACGACCTACTGAGCGCACACGTTCAATACCCTTTCGAAGAACCGCAATACCGGATGAATCATAACCTCGGTATTCCAGACGACTTAATCCCTCGATTAAATGTGGAACGATATTTTGATTTGAAATTGCACCTACAATGCCGCACATATATAAATTCTCTTTATTTTTTTGTAGGTTTAGTCCAGCCAGAGATGCTAGTTTGTTTTGATCGAGACACCGTGAGTTCACCCGGTGGTGCATCTTTCGTGATAGTAGATCCTGCAGCAATAGTCGCTCCCTTGCCAATTTTAATAGGGGCGACTAATGCCGTGTTTGATCCTATAAACGCATCATCTTCAATTGTAGTCGGATGTTTATTAGCGCCATCATAATTACAAGTAATCGTGCCAGCGCCTATATTCACTGATTTGCCAACTAGGCTATCTCCAACATAACTCAAGTGATTTATATTTGTTTCATTATTCACTTCACTATTTTTAATTTCAACAAAATTACCAATGTGTACTTTATTTTGAAGTTTTGTACCGGGTCTTAATCTAGCAAAAGGGCCAATGCGACAATTTTCGCCAATGACACTTTCCACAATGTGTGAATAAGGCTCGATCGAGGTATGATCACCTATAACGCTATCTTTAATATGTGAGTAAGCAGCAATCTTCACATGATTACCTAAAATAACTTTTCCTTCAAAAATACAACCTACGTCAATCAAGACATCTTGACCTGCCGTGACTTCACCTCGAATATCAATGCGACTCGGATCAATAATGGTGACCCCTTCTTCCATCAATTTTTTTGCTGTCATAAGTTGATAGCTTCTTTCCATAGTTGCTAATTCAAATTTAGAATTAATACCGGTAATAGATACTTCATTATCCGCAGATTCACTTAATACTTCAATGTTATCTTCAATAGATAACCCTACAATATCTGTTAAATAATATTCTTTTTGTACATTCTGATTATTGAGTCTTTTGAGCCAATTTTTTAAAAGATGATTCGGGGTACACATGATGCCTGTATTAATTTCTTTAATATTTTTTTGTGAAGCATCACAGTCTTTTTCTTCTACAATTTTTTGTATACGGTCATCTTTTCTTACGATCCTGCCATAACCTTTTGGATTTTCTTTTAGGTAAGTTAAAACGACCAAATTTTTTTGGCCTTTTTTAATTAAACGTTGAATCGTTTCTTGATCAATCAATGGTACATCGCCATAAAGAATGAGTGTGCAACCCTCATCTTTGATTAAAGGGATCGCTTGTTGAACGGCATGGCCTGTACCTAATTGTTCTTTTTGTTCTACCCATTGAATATGTTCTGATGGAAATACTTTCTTAACAAGATCGCCTCCATAGCCATAAACTACTACAAGCTGGCTTGGATTAACTGACATGGAAGCATCAATGACATAACCTAAAAGCGGTTTATGAGCGAGTGGTTGCAAAACTTTAGGTAAATCAGAACGCATACGCGTTCCTTTTCCTGCAGCTAAAATCACAATAGATAATGACATCTTCGCTATTTTATCGCCTATTTGTTATCACATGACATAAAAAAAGCAGCTTTTAAGCTGCTTTTAATAATTTTGCAAGTAGTGAAAATTAGTGTTTTTGACGGAGTTTTTGAATTGCTTGAATTTGTGCAATCGCTTCCGCTAATTCAGCTTGGGCTTTTGCATAATCCACATCCGAAGCACGATTCTTCATCGCTTCTTCAGCCGCTTTTTTAGCTGCATTCGCTTGCGCTTCATCAAGATCATGACCGCGAATAGCTGTATCTGCTAAAACAGTTACGACACCGGGTTGCACTTCTAATATACCGCCTGAAATATAAATGAGTTGCTCTTCATTTTTATCTGCTAATTTAATACGAAGCGCACCAGGTTTAATCGATGTAATCATAGGTGCATGGTGCGGATAAATACCTACTTCACCCATTTGTGCAGGTGCTGCCACGAACTCTGCTTCACCTGAAAAAATAGATTCTTCAGCACTTACTACATCAATATGAACTGTGGCCACCATGTCGTATTTACCTAATTATTAAGATAATGTTTTTGCTTTTGCTACAGCTTCTTCAATACTACCTACCATATAGAATGCTTGTTCTGGTAAGTGATCGTATTCACCACTCACGATCGCTTTAAAACCTTTGATCGTGTCTTTAAGTGACACATATTTACCAGGAGCGCCTGTGAATACTTCAGCAACGTGGAATGGTTGCGATAAGAAACGTTGAATTTTACGTGCACGACTAACTGCTAATTTATCTTCTGGAGATAACTCGTCCATACCAAGAATCGCAATAATATCTCGTAATTCTTTATAGCGTTGTAATGTCGATTGAACTGAACGTGCCACTTGATAATGTTCTTCTCCCACAATTTGTGGATCAAGCTGACGTGATGTTGAATCGAGTGGATCCACGGCTGGATAAATACCAAGCGATGCAATATCACGAGATAACACAACTGTTGAATCCAAATGTTGGAATGTTGTTGCAGGTGACGGGTCAGTCAAGTCATCGGCTGGCACATAAACCGCTTGGATCGATGTAATCGAACCTGTTTTTGTTGAAGTAATGCGCTCTTGTAGACGACCCATTTCATCAGCGAGTGTTGGTTGATAACCTACCGCTGAAGGCATACGACCTAGAAGCGCTGATACCTCAGTACCTGCGAGTGTATATCGATAAATATTATCTACGAAGAAAAGAACATCTCGACCTTCGTCACGAAATTTTTCAGCCATCGTTAAACCTGATAGTGCAACGCGTAAACGGTTACCTGGTGGCTCGTTCATCTGACCAAACACCATCGCTACTTTAGATTCTTCCATATCATCTAATTTAATCACGCCTGCGTCTGACATTTCATGGTAGAAGTCGTTACCTTCACGTGTACGCTCACCCACACCTGCGAACACGGATAAACCTGAGTGTTGTTTAGCAATATTGTTGATGAGTTCCAACATGTTCACTGTCTTACCTACACCAGCACCACCGAAGAGACCCACTTTACCGCCTTTTGCGAATGGACAAACCAAGTCAATCACCTTAATACCTGTTTCAAGTAAGTCAACAGAAGGTGATAAATCTTTAAAGTCTGGAGCTTTTTGGTGAATGGAACGGAATTCTTTAGATTTGATTGGGCCCATTTCATCGATCGGGCGACCAAGAACGTCCATGATACGGCCTAGCGTGCCTTTACCTACTGGCACGTTAATCGCAGCGCCTGTGGATTTAAATGCAGTACCGCGCGCAAGTCCGTCAGATGAACCCATCGCAATCGTTCTAACAATGCCGTCACCAAGCTGTTGTTGCACTTCAAGTGTTAAACCTGCTTCAGCTTGCGAGTCTTTGTCATCTATGATTAATGCATCAAATACTTTTGGCATTTGATCGCGAGGAAATTCGACGTCAACCACCGCACCGATACATTGCACTACTTTTCCGATTTGTTTACTAGCCATTTTTTATCCTTAAGACTCTAAATAATTAATTCAACGTTATGCAACCGCAGCTGCACCACCCACAATTTCTGAAATTTCTTTTGTAATTGCCGCTTGACGTGCTTTGTTATATATCAATTTCAATTCACCAATCACATTCTTCGCATTATCTGAAGCTGATTTCATCGCAACCATACGTGCAGATTGCTCTGATGCCATATTTTCTGTGACGCCGTGATAAATCAATGACTCAATATAACGCGTCAATAATTGGTCGATTACACTTTGTGCATCAGGTTCATAGATATAATCCCATGGACCTTCTGGACTTCCGATTTTATCGCCTGAAAGTGGTAACAATTGATCCACCACAGGTTCTTGCTTCATCGTATTAATAAATTTGGTATAACAAATAAAGAGCTGATCTACTTCGCCATTGACATAAGCATCAAGCATCACTTTGATCGCACCAATTAATTTTTCAACGTGCGGTGTATCGCCCAAACCTGTGATATGTGATTTCACATTCGCATTAATACGCGTCATGAAACCTAAGCCTTTATTACCTAAGGCACTGACGTGTACATTTTTGCCTTGTGATTCCCATTCTTTCATTTGATTCACAGACATTCTTAATACATTGGTATTAAGACCGCCGCATAAACCTTTATCTGAAGTCACTACAATCAAACCAATATTTTTAATTTGGTCTTTTTTCACGAGGAATGGATGTTTATATTCAGATTTTGCATATGATAAATGCGCTGCTACATTTCTAATTTTCTCAGCATAAGGCCGAGCTTGACGCATACGCTCTTGCGCTTTACGCATCTTAGATGCTGCGACCATCTCCATCGCTTTGGTGATCTTTCGTGTATTTTCTACACTCTTGATCTTGGTTCTGATTTCTTTACTACCGGCCATAATGACTCTTTATATTAGTAAGCGTTACTTGATTTGAAATCTTCAATGGCTTTTTCAAGCGCTTTTTCATTGTCGCTTGATAAGTCAGTTGTTTTTTCTATGTCTTGCATAATTTTTTTGTATTTAGAGTTCATGAAACCATGCAATGCATTTTCAAATGCCAACACTTTGTTTGTTGGAACATCATCAAAGTAGCCTTTGTTTGCTGCGAATAAAGTCACAGCCATTTGCGAAACATTTAAAGGTGTATATTGTGCTTGCTTCATAAGTTCAGTAAACATGCGGCCACGATCAAGCTGTTTACGTGTGGCTTCGTCAAGATCAGATGCAAATTGAGCGAATGCTGCTAACTCACGATATTGAGCTAGCGCTAAACGTACACCCCCACCTAATTTTTTAATTACTTTAGTTTGAGCAGCGCCGCCCACGCGAGAGACAGAAATACCTGCGTTAATCGCTGGACGAATACCTGCGTTAAATAAGTCTGTTTCAAGGAATATCTGGCCGTCAGTAATCGAAATTACGTTTGTCGGCACGAATGCAGATACGTCACCTGCCGCAGTTTCAATAATTGGCAATGCAGTGAGTGAACCTGTTTTACCTTTCACTTTTCCTTTAGTAAATTTTTCTACATATTCTTCATTCACACGAGCTGCGCGCTCAAGTAAACGTGAGTGAATATAGAACACGTCACCTGGATAAGCTTCACGACCTGGTGGACGGCGTAAGAGTAATGAGATTTGACGATAAGCAATCGCTTGTTTTGTTAAGTCGTCATAAATAATAAGTGCATCTTCGCCACGATCACGGAAATATTCGCCCATCGTACAACCTGCATAAGGCGCTAAGAATTGTAATGCTGCTGAATCTGATGCTGATGCTGCAACGACAATGGTATATTCCATTGCACCATGCTCTTCGAGTTTTCTCACTACGTTAGCGATCGTTGATGCTTTTTGACCAATCGCTACATAGATACAGGTCATGTTTTGACCTTTTTGATTAATAATCGCATCAGTTGCTACCGCTGTTTTACCTGTTTGACGGTCGCCAATAATCAATTCACGTTGGCCTCGTCCGACTGGCACCATAGAATCCACAGATTTCAACCCTGTTTGAACTGGTTGTGATACAGATTTACGTGCAATCACACCTGGTGCTACTTTTTCGATTTTGTCTGTAAGTTTTGTTTTAACAGGGCCTTTGCCATCAATCGGTTGACCAAGTGCGTTAACGACACGACCAATCAATTCTGGACCAACAGGTACTTCTAAAATTCGGCCTGTACATTTACATACATCACCTTCAGTTATGTGTTCATAATCACCTAACACCACCGCACCCACTGAATCTCGTTCAAGATTTAATGCAAGTCCATATGTGTTTCCTGGGAATTCGATCATTTCACCAGACATCACATTTGATAATCCGTGAATACGCACAATACCATCGGTCACTGAAACTACCGTGCCTTGTGTTCTCGCCTCAGCGGTTGTCGAGAAGTTCTCTAATCGACTTTTAATGAGTTCACTAATTTCTGATGTTGATAACTGCATTACTATCTCCTGATAATGATTAGCTTACGACTTCAACGCGTAGGCTAAATTTTGTAATTGCTCACGAACTGAAGCATCAATCACGGTGTCCCCCACAATCACTTTAGTACCACCAATGATTGCTTCATCAATCGTTACTTTTGCATCAATTTTTTTATTAAATTTCTTTTCTAAACTTTTAACTAATGTATCGACTTCTTTATCTGTCGGTTTTGATGCCACAATAATTTCTGCATCAAGCGTACCTTCATCTGTCGCTTTTAATGTTTCAAAAAGGTGACTGATTTCTGGCAATACACTAAGTCTTTTATATTCGATCAAAAGCTTAATCAGATTTTCACCATATTGATTAAGTTTTTTTCCCGCAATTTTTATAAGCGCTTTTTCACGCTCTTCATCAGAAACTTTCGAATCATTAATGAAAGCATGCATGCGTTCATCTAAAGACACTTGTGCTAAAAATTTCAACATCTCAGACCATTCGGAAAGGGATTTTTTTTCTTTTGCAAGATTAAATGCTGCAACAGCATAAGGTCTTGCGATTGTTGAAATTTCTGCCATGGAAGTCCTAAAGTTCTTTCGCTAATTTACTTAACATATCGCTATGGGCTTTCTTATCAATTTCCTTTGATAATATTTTTTCAGCCCCTGCAATTGCAAGTATTGATACTTGTTCGCGTAAAGATTCTTTTGCGCGATTCACTTCTTGGTCAATCTCTGCTTTCGCACCTAAGATAATACGATCGCCTTCAGTTTTTGCTTGATGCTTTGCTTCTTCTAAAATTTCTGACGCTCTTTTTTCAGCTTGAGAAATAATTTCAGATGCTTTCTGTTTTGCTTCGTTAAGCTGTTGTGTTGTTTTCTTTGCAGCGACTTCTAATGATGCTTTTCCTTCATGAGCTGCGGCTAGACCATCGGCGATTTCTTTCTGACGCGTTTCAATTGCGCTTAAAAGAGGTGGCCACACATACTTCACGGTAAACCAAATGAGAATCGCAAAAGCAATCGCTTGGGCAATTAACGTAAAATTAATATTCATTTTTGCTCCTGTCTAAGTTCGGTTAAAAGAACCTAAACAATTATTTTGCGATTGCACTTAGTAATGGATTTGCAAATGCAAACATCATCACGATACCAACGCTAATAATGAAAGAAGCATCGATCAAACCTAAAAGTAAAAATACTTTACCCTGTAATTGAGGAATCATTTCAGGTTGTCTTGCAGCGCCTTCTAAGAAGCTCGCACACATAATACCGATACCGATACATGCGCCTAAAGCTGCTAAACCAATCATCAACCCTAGACCAATTGCTGTATAAGATTGAATCATTGCTAAATATTGTACGTGTTCCATGTTTACTTCCCTTTCAGTTAAAAATACTTAAATAAAAAAACTAATGGCCTTCATGCGCCATCGATAAATACACCACTGTTAACATCATGAAGACAAATGCTTGAAGCCCCACAATTAGAATATGGAATATGGACCAACCTGCGCCCAATAATGCTCCAAAAAATACGCCTGTCACACTCGTTGATGCGAGCAAACCAAGAAGCAAGAAAATCACTTCGCCTGCGTACATGTTTCCGAAAAGTCGGAGTGAGTGAGATAAAGGTTTAGAAATATATTCGATAATATTAAATAGAAAGTTTGCTGGCCACACCCAAATTTTGCTGCCGAAGGGCGCTGTGAATAATTCATGAATCCAACCGCCAAAACCTTTTACTTTAATGCCAAAATAAATCATAAGAATCCACACTGCAATCGCAAGTGCAAATGTGGTATTGATATCTGAAGTTGGAACGCTTCGCCATTCATGAATGCCCAGAGGAGCATAAATAAAATGTGCCATCACATCAATCGGCAAAAAGTCCATTGAGTTCATGACAAGCACCCAAATGAAAACGGTAAGCGCGGCAGGTGCAATGAAAGCATGACGATCACCATGGAATATATTTTTAACTTGATCATCAATAAAACCAAACATGAGCTCCACAAAAGCTTGGCCCTTTGAAGGTACGCCGGCGGTAGCTTTACGAGCCACCATCCAAATTAATGCCATTGAAATAATACCTAGCAACACACCCATGACGAGTGAGTCAATATTTAAGCTCCAAAATGCGCCTTCACCAACTGCCTTTGTATTAAAGGTTAAATGGTGGGTGATATATTCACTTGGTGTTAATGTGCCTTCAGTTGCCATATCTTTCATATTTCCTAGTGACTTTTATTAGTCTTCATTTAATTTTGTAATCGATGCACCTGAGATAATGGCTGATAATACAAGCCCTGCAATCAGTGCAAAGGGTATAAGCGCTGTATAAAACTTAAACGCCGACCAAAGCGATACAAGTACTACAAAAATTTTTACAGCTTCAGCTTTTAATACATTAATAATGATAGCTGCGGGCTCTTTACTCAAAGCCGTTTTGTGAGCAATTTTTGAGGCGAGAAGTACACCGAATATTACGGAGACACTACCGATCAACGCAGAAATACCTGCATGCTTTCCAAAGACTAGTGCAACTAAAACCGTTAATATGCCAGCGGCTTTAACCTGCAAACTCAACATTTTTTGAATGATTTGAGGGAATCGCTTCATTCTTTCAGTGATTTCATCAATATCGGACATTTATGCTCACTGAATGCAAAATTTTTGAGTTACAAAGGCATGAATTTTCGCTGGAATTGGTTGTTACGTCAAGGGTAAAGCTTGCTTTATCCTTTAATTTTTTTAAGAATCTCATCCAATTGCTCCAAATTACGATAATGCACTTTTAAAACACCCGAACCATTCTTTTTAGCATCGATCGTAACCGATGCACCTAGGGTTTCGGCTAAAGATTCCTCAAGGTGACGGACATCCGCATTGGTTCTTTTAAGGGATGACTTCGGCTTATCTGTTTTGTAACTATTTTGTAAATTTTTAACCAGCGCCTCGACTTCGCGCACAGATAGATTTTTTTGAATTACCTCTTCGCACAACATAATTTGTTGGCTACCTTCTAAACCGATCAATGCTCTTGCATGACCCATATCAATTTTGCCACTTAATAATCGATCTTGAACGGGCTTCGTTAAAGTTAAAAGTCTTAATAAATTAGAAACCGTGACGCGCGATTTACCCACAGCATCAGCTGCAGCTTCATGTGTCATATTAAACTCATCAATTAAACGTTTAATACCGATAGCTTCTTCTAATGGATTTAAATCCTCGCGTTGAATATTTTCAATGAGCGCCATCGCAAGGGCTGATTCATCAGGAATATTTTTAATGATGACAGGCACTTCATTTAAGCCAGCTAATTTAGCAGCACGCCAGCGTCTCTCACCTGCGATGATCTCATATTGGTTATTACCAATCGGTCTCACAATAATAGGTTGCATAACACCTTGCTTTAAAATCGATTGTGAAAGCGCATGCAATGCTTCTTCTTGCATAATGCTTCGAGGCTGATACTTACCAGGCTTTAAGTCAATAATCGATAATGTTTGTAAAGAGCCTTCGTTCTTTGGTATATCTTCATCGGTGTTTGACAGTAATGCATCAAGTCCTCGACCGAGTCCTTTAAGTTTAGCCATGTGACTTCCTCATTTCTTTTTGTATGATTTCTTCGGCAAGTTTTAAGTAAGCAACCGCACCTCGTGATGAGCGGTCATACATCAAGATTGGCATACCGTGACTTGGAGCTTCTGCCAATCTTACATTTCTTGGGATAATGGTTTCATATACTTTGTCCCCAAAATGGGCGGTGAGTTGATCGGATACTTGTTGCGCTAACATATTGCGTTTATCAAAAAGTGTTTTTAATAATCCTTCAATTTCAATGTGGGGATTTAAATTACTTCTCACCTTTTTAATCGTACCTACTAAATCAGATAAACCTTCTAACGCATAATATTCACATTGCATCGGGATTAAAACAGCATCAGCAGCTGTCAAGGCATTCACTGTAATTAAATTAAGTGCGGGTGGACAATCTAACAACACATAGTCGTAATCTTTTTTTAAATATTGTAATGCTTCTTTTAATCTAGTTTCGCGTTTACTTTCATTCACAAGTTCAACTTCGGCGCCTGCAAGATTTCGATTCGAAGGTGCTAAATCAAAATTACCGCGCTCACAATGAATCACAATATCGTTAAATGATTTACTTTGAATGAGCACATCATAAATTGACATTTTAATTGCTGATTTATCAATGCCTGAACCTGTCGTTGCATTGCCTTGTGGATCAAGATCAATGAGAAGCACTGATTTATTTTTTGCAGCTAAGCTCGCGGCTAAATTCACTGATGTCGTAGTTTTACCTACACCGCCTTTTTGATTCGTTACCGCTAATATACGCATATCTAAAAATCATCTTTCTTTAATATTACTAAATATCGTTCTGCATTAATAAAAGGCACTTCAAGTGGAATCAATGTATATTGATTTTTTTCAAATTCTTCTAATTCTTCTTTCACATCTTTTGATTTCATCGCTAACCACACGCCTTCTTTTTGTAACGTGTGTTGTGTAAGTGACATCATATTTTTTAAATTTGAAAACGCTCTTGATGTCACCGCTTCAAAAAGTGTTATCGGTTGATAATCTTCAACGCGACTATTCACTACATCTAAATTCGTAAGTGCTAATTCACTTTTCACTTGTTGCATGAATGTCGTTTTTTTATTGACCGAATCCATGACTGTTACTTTTAATTCAGGTTTTGTAATTGCTAATACAATGCCTGGAAATCCAGCGCCACTTCCTATATCTAATATATTTTTTACATGCACATGATTTAAAATAGATAAGCTATCAAGAAAATGAAGCTTAATCATTTCATCGCGCTCACGAATCGCAGTTAAGTTATAAACGCGATTCCATTTTTCTACTAAATTTAAATATGTCATCAACTGATCTATCATTTGATCAGATAATTTCAATGCCATGCGTTGCAATCCCTCGATCAATAGATCGAGGTCTTTTTTTTCTGTGCCATTCATGCTGCTTTTTCTGGGCGATTTGTAGTCATTTTTTTAGGCTTATTTTTTCGTTTAATAAACACTAAAAGTAATGATATGGTCGCTGGGGTAATGCCCGAGATACGTGAAGCTTGTCCTAAATTTTCAGGCTTATGTAAATTTAATTTTTGTTGTGCCTCAATACTTAATCCATGCACTTCTTTGTAATCAAGATCGATAGGCAATGGAATATCTAATTGATCTCGACTTCGATCCACTTCTTCTAGTTGTCTTACTATATAGCCTTTATATTTTGCTGAAATTTCAACTTGTTCTCTGACCGCAGGATCAATCAAACTTGCATCTTCTTTCATTAATTCTTTAACGCCTTCAAAACTAACTTCAGGGCGTCTTAATAAATCAAACAAGTTATATTCGTGATCAATCGCTTTACCGATAATTGCTTGTTGTTTTTCAATCGAAATATCTTGAGGCCTCACAAAGAATTTTTTTAATCGCGCTTCTTCTGATTGAATAGTTTCTTGTTTTTGATTGAACATCGCCCAGCGATCATCATCAACTAATCCTAAATTGCGACCTATTTCTGTAAGTCTCAAATCAGCGTTATCTTCTCTTAACATTAATCTATATTCAGCTCGGCTTGTAAACATTCTGTAAGGTTCGGAAACACCTCTCGTAATAAGGTCATCAACTAAAACACCTAAATAAGCTTCATCGCGCTTAGGGCACCAAGATTCTTTATCTTGTGTCATTAAAGCGGCATTTGTTCCAGCCAACAATCCTTGCGCTGCGGCCTCTTCGTAGCCTGTCGTGCCATTGATTTGTCCTGCGAAAAATAAGCCTTGAATCGATTTAGTTTCCAAACTGGATTTCAAGTTACGTGGGTCAAAGTAATCATATTCAATAGCGTAACCCGGTCTTAGGATGTGAGCATTCTCTAACCCATTGATTGAACGGACTAATTTGTACTGTATATCAAAAGGTAAGCTCGTTGAAATACCGTTGGGATAAATTTCATTGGTATTTAGGCCTTCTGGCTCTAAAAAAATCTGGTGGGAATCTTTATCTGCAAATCGATGAATTTTATCTTCAACCGAAGGACAATAGCGAGGGCCAACTCCCTCAATCACGCCGGTATACATGGGGGAACGATCTAATCCACTTCGAATAATGTCATGGGTCGATTCATTGGTATGTGTAATCCAACACGACACTTGTTGTGGATGTGTTGTTTTTTTACCATAAAAAGAAAAATAAGGGGTCGGAGTATCACCCGGCTGTTCCTGCATCACAGCATAATTAATTGTACGTCCATCAATTCTTGGGGGCGTGCCAGTTTTGAGTCGGCCTACAGGTAAGCCAATTTCCCTTAAACGATGCGCTAAAGAAATAGAAGGTGGGTCGCCTGCGCGGCCTGCTTGATAATTCTTTAAGCCCACATGAACGAGGCCGCCTAAAAATGTGCCCGCAGTTAAAACAACTGTTTTAGATTTAAATTGAATGCCAATTTGTGTCACCACACCGGCGACACGATCTTTATCTAAAAGAATGTCATCCACTGCCTGTTGGAAAAGCCAAAGATTAGGTTGATTTTCAAGGCGATGACGAATTGCAGCCTTATATAAAATACGATCTGCTTGAGCACGAGTCGCTCTGACCGCTGGACCTTTGCTACTATTTAAAATACGAAATTGAATGCCAGATTCATCGGTCGCAATGCCCATAGCACCGCCTAAAGCGTCGATTTCTTTAACTAAATGACCTTTACCAATGCCACCAATGGATGGGTTACAAGACATTTGACCTAAAGTTTCAATGTTGTGGGTTAAAAGAAGAGTCTTTTGTCCCATGCGTGACGAAGCCAAGGCTGCCTCTGTACCGGCATGTCCTCCGCCCACTACAATCACATCAAAATTGTTAGGAAATTCCATGATTTTATGTCTGTTAGAAAAGGTGTAATTTTACTTTAATCTGGTCAGAATCACTATGAAAACGATTGTTTCACGTGAAACATTTACTTAAAAAAAACAGGGGAAGTGTTCCACGTGGAACGAAAAAATTACTTACCAATACAAAAACGACTAAAAATTTCACCCAGAAGATCGTCTGGGGTAAATTCCCCCGTGATGGAAGCCAATGAAGTTTGAGCTTGTCTGAGCTCTTCCGCAACTAACTCGGGCGACTGAAGCTGATGAAGCGATTCATTCAAATGTTTTGAGACAGTATCAAGTGCATCTAAATGCCGTTGTCTCGCCATAAAAACCCCTTGATTTCCGTCCTTACTAAATTCAACGCCAGCCATTTTTAATAAAGTCGTTTTAAGTTGGGCTAAGCCTTCTCCATTTTTTGCAGAAATAAAAAGATGGTGCTGACCATCAATCATTTCGGATGACGCCTTTTTGGATAACAAATCAATTTTATTGTGAATCCATATCTTAAAAATATCTTTTGGAATACGATTTAGAATGATTTTCTCGTAATCGGTAATACCCTTACCAGCATCCACTAAAAATAATGCGATATTGGCCTTTTCTATCGAAATCCATGTTTTTTCGATGCCCATTTTTTCAATTTCATCACTTGTATCTCTTAATCCAGCAGTATCAATTACATGAACCGGAATGCCATCGATTTGGATTTCACTTTTAATGGGGTCGCGTGTTGTGCCAGGAATAGAAGTCACGATCGCCTGGTCATTGCCGGACAATTGATTAAGCAAACTCGACTTGCCCACATTGGGCTGGCCCACCAATACAACGGTCAAACCTTCGCGCAATAAGAGGCCTTGTTTAGCAGATGAAGTCACTTCATCCATGCGCAACTTTAAACTTAAAAGCTTTTCTTTCACCTTGCCAGTCGTAATAAAGTCGATTTCTTCGTCGGGAAAATCTAAGCAAGCTTCAACATACATACGTAAATCGATGAGTTCTTTAAGTAAGTCATTGATTTTATGAGAAAAATAACCACTTAAGGACAGCATAGCACTTTTTGCAGCCTCAGTTGTTGAAGCATTAATTAAATCTGCAACTGCTTCGGCCTGAGCTAAATCAATTTTGTCATTAAGATAAGCTCGCTCGGTAAATTCTCCAGGTTTCGCAAGTCTTGCACCACATTCAATAGAGCGTGCTAATAAAAGTTGCATCACAGCAATGCCGCCATGGCCTTGAAGTTCTAGAATATCTTCGCCAGTATATGAGTGAGGGGATTTAAAAAAAAGTGCAATGCCACGATCGATCACTTGGCCATTCACATCTAAAAACGGAAGGTAGGATGCTAAACGATTTTCAGGACAAACACCTAAAATATGTTTCGCAACATCACTCGCCTTCGGACCTGAGACTCTCACGACTCCAATGCCGCCAGCACCCGAAGGTGTCGCAATGGCGGCAATGGTATCTAAGTTATTTGCGAGCTGCATTGCCTTTCTTAGCTAATGCTGCTGCATGAATGGATCGATTAATCAGCCATTGTTGAAGAATGGACAAGAGATTATTAATCACCCAATAAAGCACTAAGCCTGCTGGGAAGAAAAAGAAAAATATACTGAATACCACTGGCATGATCATCATCAATTTTGCTTGCATGGGATCCGTGGGAGCTGGATTAAGTTTTGTTTGGACAATCATGCTGATACCCATAATGATAGGTAATACATAGTAAGGATCTTTCAGAGAAAGATCAGTGATCCATAAAATAAAAGGTGCATGTCTTAATTCAACAGCGCCCATCAACACCCAGTAAAGTGAAATGAAAACAGGGATCTGAATAAGAATAGGTAAACAACCGCCCATCGGATTAATTTTTTCTGTGCGATAAAGTTCTAACATGGCTTGTTGAAACTTAACTTTGTCATCACCAAATTTTTCCTTCATGCTTTGCAAGCGCGGTGCAAGTTCACGAAGTTGTGCCATAGATTTATAGCTTGCTGCAGAGAGTGGATAAAAGAGCAGCTTAATTAACACCGTAAGAAGAATAATGGCGCTACCCCAATTATTTACTAATTTATAAATCCAATGAAGCACGACAAATAAAGGTGACGCAATAAAAGTTAACCAACCATAATCCACTGTATAAGTTAGCCCTGGTGCGGCTTTTTCTAGTTGTTCTTTAATTTGTGGGCCTGAGTAGAGTTTGGTTGAAAATTCTTTTTTCTCACCAGGCTGAATAGAAGAGAGTTGTGTTAACACACCTGATGAGTAAATATTATCTGCAACTTGTTTTGTATAAAATTCACGCTTTTGATTAACAGGTAAAATCCAAGCGCTCGCAAAATAATGTTGAATTACCCCTACCCATCCATCAACAGAAATAAGTGATAAGTCACGTTTCTTCATATCTTTAAAATTAATTTTTTTAAATTTATCTGCTTCAGTATAGTAAGCGCCGCCGGTAAATGTGGGCGCTAGGCTACTGCCTTGATTAGATTCATCATCATGTAACAGCTGGAAATAAGCTGATGGTGTAATAGCCAATTTACTATGGTTAGTAATTTCATAACGGACACCTATTTGATAACTGTCACGATCGAAAGAAATAATTTTTACAACTTCCACATCTTGATTTTTGTAATTTAATTTAACATCTAAATGATTTTGCCCACTTTCTAAAACATAATTTGTTTTTTCAGATGTGAACATAGATTTATGTGTTGGCAAATCATTACCGATAAGACCTGATTGTGCGACGTAAAGCAATGGTTTCTGTGCATCATCTAATAAAAGAAATTTATCCTGCCCGTTATCAGCCAAATGGTTGTTTAAAAGCAAACGACGAATATCGCCACCCGCTGTATCAATTTCAATTTGATACAAGTCAGTCAATACTTTAATGCGAGATGCAGTTTCTAATTTGAAATTAGAATCGGGAGATATTGTTTTGGTATCTGTAGTATTTAATTTTTGAGAAGATGGAACGCTCGAATCTTGTTGCGATGCAACTTCGCTTACTGGAACATGTTTACGTTGCCATGTATCCCATAGCAAAAGAATTGAAAAAGAAAATACAACAAACAGTATTAAACGCTTCGTGTCCATAAATTATAAAATTCCAAAATTAAATAACAGGGTCATGACCACCCTTGCACCAGGGATGACATTTACCTATTCGTTTCATTGATAAAAAAATACCTTGTATTACGCCTTTTTTTTGTATCGCCTCTATCGAGTATTGTGAACACGTCGGTGTGAATCGACATTGCTGACCAAAAAAGGGACTTAATAATAATTGATAACATCTCAGAAATAATATTGCGATTGATTTCATTTTTTCAATTTTGCAATCATCTGATCCACTTCTGTTTCAATCTCAACAAAATCGTTACGATAAAACGATTTTTGAATGCGTATCACTATATCAAAATTTAAGAGCTGTTCTTGTTTTTTTCGCATTAATTCGCGCAAGACACGCCTCATGTAGTTGCGCTTCACAGCCAATTTCTGTGTTTTTTTGCTTACAACCATACCTAAACGAAATAAAGATAAAGTATTAGGCTGATAATGAAAACTTAGGTGCTGAAAGGAAAGTCGCTTACGGAAATTAAAAACGGATGAAAATTCATCCGTTTTTGTAAGTTTGGTTAATTTAGTTTGCAAATTATGGAGAATTTGCCAGATAGGTCTTTAGAGACCGATACGAGCACGGCCTTTAGCGCGGCGTGCTGATAAAACAGCGCGTCCTGCACGAGTCTTCATGCGTACTAAAAAACCATGCGTGCGTGCACGTTTTACTTTTGATGGTTGATAGGTACGTTTCATTATGTTTCTCCAGCTATAATTCGATAAGGATCGCGCAATTTACCTTACATACCGCCAAGTGTCAACGATTATTTGTGCAAGAAGTCTAAAAACGCCTGTGGATAACTTTGATAGGTTCAGTTAAGATGACTTCCGTAAAGCAATCATTCCCAAAAGGCATTTTTATACCGTTCCGGTTCTCTAAAATGCCAAATCAAGAAGAAGTTGTAATTTTAATACTATATATATTGGATTTTGCCGTTAATGGAAAATTTTTGGACTCACTGTCTCGAGCGCTTTAAAAAAGAGCTATCCGCCCAGCAATTCAACACCTGGATTAAACCGCTGAAGTTCGAACACGATCAACATAAAATTAAAATTTTGGCGCCCAATAAGTTTGTACAGCAGTGGGTCAAAGATCGCTTCGCCCAAAAAATTGAAGTATTAGCCAAAGAACAGCTTCCTGATGTTACAAAAGTTGAGTTTGCAATACGCGCCATCAAAGAATCTATACTGCCTAAAAAAGAGGCGGTTTTATCAAAAGCTTTGGCAATTTCACCACCAAATAATATAGCTGAAGCACCAAGTCATGAGGCTACCAAAAAAAGTGCAGGTGGCACATTAAAAGAAGCTAAAGCTTCAGGCCTTAATCCTAATTTTACATTTGAAAGTTTCGTGACAGGCAAAGCCAACCAATTAGCTTGCGCTGCAGCCATGCAAGTGGCTGAAAATCCAGGTAAGGCGTATAACCCATTATTTATTTATGGTGGGGTCGGGTTAGGCAAAACACATTTAATTCAAGCCATCGGTAATCACTTAAAACATATTCAGCCCGATGCAAAAATTAAATATCTTCATGCAGAACGTTACGTATCTGATGTCGTTAAAGCTTATGAAAATAAATCATTTGATGCATTTAAAAAAAATTATCATTCATTAGATTTGCTATTGATTGATGACATTCAATTCTTTGCAAAAAAAAATCGCACTCAAGAAGAATTCTTTTATGCATTTAATACGCTAATTGAAAATAAAAAACAAATTATCATTACTTGCGATAGTTATCCAAAAGAAATAGAAGGTGTAGACGAACGCTTAAGAACCCGCTTTAGCTGGGGCCTTACAGTAGCGATTGAACCCCCAGAGCTTGAAATGCGCGTTGCTATTCTGCTTAAAAAAGCAGAAGAAAATAAAATGAAAATTTCTGAAGAAGTTGCATTCTTTATTGCAAAACAAATTCGATCTAATGTGCGTGAATTAGAAGGAGCATTAAATAGAATATTAGCCATGTCTAATTTTACAAAGTCGGCTATTGACATTCATTTAGCCAAAGATGCACTTAAAGATTTAATTGCTGTACGTGGGCGCCAAGTGAGTGTTGAGAATATTCAAAAAACAGTGGCTGAATATTTTAAAATTAAAATATCAGATATGTTGAGCAAAAAACGTTCACGCAATTATTCTAAACCCAGACAACTTGCGATGGCATTAACAAGAGAACTCACCAATTTAAGCTTTCCTGAAATTGGTGAAGCCTACGGCGGCAGACACCATACAACAGTCATGCATGCATGTGAAGAAATTGAACAATTGCGATTAAACAATTCATCTATTGCGCAAGATTTGGGAATACTAAAACAAGTCCTTAAGGGTTAATTAAACCCTGTGGAAGGATTGTGGACGAATTGAGGATAAGTGAGAGTTTATAAAAATATGTGTTTTTTATGCACAAATTATCCACAGGAAATTACAATAGAAATGCATAGTTATTCACAAGGTAACTAGTTGTATATATTAAGGTTTATAGGGTTATCCATAGAAAACGCTACCTTTATTATTATTATTAGATTTATATATTAAAAAACATTAAATAAAGAAGAAGAATATGAATATAAAAATTAATCGAGATGCATTACTAAAACCACTCGCAAATGTTGCAAGTATTGTGGAACGTAAGCACGCGCTTCCAATTCTTTCGAATATTTTAATTCAAGGCAAAGATGGTCAAGTACAACTCACAGCAACTGATTTAGAAATGCAAGTGTCTTTAAGTTTTAAAGCAGATCTTAAAGAAGAAATTGCAACTACAATATCAGCGAGGAAGTTTTTTGATATTACACGATCACTACCTGACGATTGTGTAATTGATATTGCAATTAAAGATAATCGTGTGTCAGTAAAAGCAAATAAAAGTCGTTTTGCAATTCAAACATTACCTGCAAAGGACTATCCTGTGATGACAAAGGCTTCAAGTGAGGCTGTTGTAATTACTATTTCTCAAATTCAACTTAAACGTTTATTAAAGCAAGTTGAGTTTGCGATGGCACAACAAGATATTCGTTATTATTTAAATGGCTTGTTGTTTGAAGTAAATGGTAATCAATTAAATATTGTAGGTACAGATGGACATCGTTTAAGTTTTACCTCAATTCATTTAGATCAAAACTACAATAAAACAGAAGTGATTCTTCCAAGAAAAACAGTGATTGAGTTAATTAAACTTCTGAATGATTCAGAAGAGTTAGTTTCTGTTGAGCTTTATAAAGGCCAGGTAAATTTTAGCTTTAATGATATACAACTTATTTCTAAAGTGATTGATGGTAAATTTCCTGATTACACACGCGTTATTCCAGAGGGACATAACAATCAATTTACAATTGACCGCACACAATTTTTAACATCACTTCAACGCACATCTATTTTATCGAATGAGAAATATCGCGGCATTCGTATGATGATTGCAGATAATAATTTAAAGCTTATGAGCACAAACACAGAACAAGAGGAAGCGGAAGAAGAGTTAGAAATTCAATATCAACAAGATCCTATTGATATTGGTTTTAATGTGACATACTTAATTGATGTGCTCACTAACATACAAGATGAAAAAGTTAACTTAGCTTTTCTGGATACAAATAGTAGTTGTTTGTTTACGATACCCAATAACAATAACTACAAATATGTAGTGATGCCAATGCGCATTTAATTCAATTCAAACAAGAGAAACTCATGGCTCAAAAGATAGATAATCAAGAATACAATTCAGACAGCATTAAAGTCTTAAAGGGATTAGATGCGGTACGAAAAAGGCCGGGTATGTATATCGGCGACACTTCGGATGGTAGCGGTCTTCACCATATGGTCTTCGAAGTTCTTGATAATGCAATTGATGAATCGTTAGCAGGCCATTGTGATGATATTAAAATTATTATTCATCCAGATAACTCCGTTAGTATCTCAGACAATGGCCGTGGCATTCCAACGGATATTAAAGAAGATGATGAATTTAAACGTTCCGCTGCAGAAATTGTTATGACTGAATTACATGCAGGCGGAAAGTTCGATCAAAACTCTTATAAAGTATCCGGTGGTTTACATGGTGTGGGCGTTTCTGTAGTGAATGCTTTATCAGAATGGTTACGTTTAAAAGTGTGTCGTAATGGCAAGGTTTATCAAATGGAGTTTAAACGCGGCGAACGTGTGGCACCATTAGCAGAGATGGGTAGGACTGATCGTCGTGGAACAGAAGTTCACTTTTTCCCCTCAGCTGAAACATTTACCAATATTGATTTTCATTATGAAATTTTAGCAAAACGCATACGTGAACTATCGTTCCTCAATAATGGCGTTAAAATGGAATTAATAGATCAAAGAACAAATAAATCAGAAAACTTTGCATACTCAGGCGGCGTAAAAGGTTTTGTCGAGTATATGAATCGATCTAAATCTGTACTTCACAAAAAAGCATTTCATGCTTTTGGCGAAAAGGATGGTATCAGCGTTGAAGTCTCAATGCAATGGAATGATTCATATGGTGAAAATGTTCAATGCTTTACAAATAACATTCCTCAAAGAGACGGCGGAACACACTTAACAGGCCTTCGAACCGCAATGACTCGAACTTTAAATAATTTTATTGAGCAAAATGATCTCGCTAAAAAAGCAAAAGTAGAGACAACTGGTGACGATATGCGCGAAGGGCTCGCCTGTATTTTGTCAGTGAAAGTACCAGAGCCTAAATTTTCTTCACAGACAAAAGATAAATTAGTATCAAGTGAAGTGCAGCCTGTAGTATCTGATGTGGTTGCATCTAAACTTGCTGATTTCCTGGCTGAGAACCCAGCAGATGCAAAAATTATTTGTAATAAAATTATTGACGCTGCTCGAGCACGCGAAGCAGCAAGAAAAGCGCGAGACATGACACGTCGAAAAGGCGCTATGGATTCTATGGGTCTTCCAGGAAAACTAGCAGATTGCCAAGAAAAAGATCCTTCCTTATGCGAAATTTATTTGGTCGAGGGTGATTCCGCAGGAGGCTCCGCAAAGCAAGGACGCGACCGCAAGAACCAAGCAATCCTTCCGTTAAAAGGAAAAATTTTAAATGTAGAAAAAGCACGTTTCGATAAATTATTATCTTCACAAGAAATCGCAACACTCATAACTGCCCTGGGTACTGGAATAGGTAAAGATGATTTTAATGTTGAGAAGTTACGTTATCACCGTATTATCATCATGACTGACGCGGACGTCGATGGCGCACATATTCGTACATTACTTTTAACATTCTTCTATCGTCAAATGCCGGAGCTTGTAGAACGAGGCCATATCTATATTGCCCAACCACCGCTTTTCAAGGTGAAGCAAGGTAAGCATGAACAATATCTAAAAGATGAACAAGAACTTGATCAATATCTACTTGAGTCCGCTATTAAAGATGCAACTTTGTTAACTAAAAAAGGCGGCACTCACTTAACCGGGGATGGATTGGGCGAGATAGCAAGACAAATGGTATTAACAGAAGCAGTGATTCGTCGTATTGCCCCTCACTATGATGAGGCTGTCTTGCGTGCAATTCTTCATGTAGGCGCTATTGATCTATCAAGTGAAGCTAAAGCTGAAAAAATTGCAGAAGCCATTAGAGAGCGTCTTATTGATAAGAGCACTGAAAAATCAGAAGTGATTGTGTCACTTGATGAAGAAACTAAATCTTATAAATTGACAGTAAATAAATTTGTGCACGGTAATTTAGAAAGTTGTGTCATTGATCTGTTGTTCTTATCAAGTGGAGATTACCAACAATTATTAAAAACATCGCAAATGCTAGATGGCCTAGTAGCCGAAGGCGCTGTAATTCAGCGCGGTGAAAAATCACAATCAATTTCAAATTTTAAAGAGGCGCTCGACTGGTTGTTAGATGAAGCAAAACATAATTTAAATGTACAGCGCTATAAAGGTTTAGGCGAAATGAATCCTGAGCAGCTTTGGGAAACAACCATGGATCCCAATGTGCGTAGATTACTTAAAGTTCAAATTGAAGACGCTATTTCAGCTGATGAAATATTTTCAACGCTTATGGGCGACCAAGTAGAGCCAAGACGGGCATTTATTGAAAACAATGCATTGGGAGCAAGTAATCTCGATATTTAGGTTTACTTAATTTATGACACTAAGTGAACTAAGATTTGTGGTTGCTGTAGCTAAAGAAAAAAACTTTAGACGCGCAGCAAGCAAATGTTTTGTGAGCCAGCCAGCATTAAGTTTAGCCATTAAAAAACTAGAAGGAGAACTTAATGTTTCATTATTTGAAAGAAATCGTACCGAAGTTATTATTACGGAAATTGGTGAAAGAATTATTGCGCAAGCCAATATTATTTTAGACGAAGTTGAAAAGATAAAATCATTCGCCAAATCCGGTGGAGACCCCTTAGATGGATCAATTAAAGTAGGCATGATTCATTCAGTCGGACCTTACTTGTTACCACAAATTATTCCTATTTTAAGAAAACTAGCCCCGAAAATGCCGTTAGAAGTCGAAGAAAATATTACTTCAAGTCTTGAATTACAATTAAAAAACGGACAAATTGATGCAGCGATTGTGGCTTTGCCATTTAATATTCCAGGCATACAAGTCTTGCCCCTTTATAAAGAAGAGTTTGTAGTTGCTGTGCCAAATAATCATCCTTGGGCAGCTCGAAAAAATATTGATCCGAAAGAATTAAGTGATGAAAAAGTATTACTTTTAAATAGCGGACATTGTTTTAGTTTGCAGGTGGTGGAGTCGTGCCCAGATTTGTCTAAAAAAGGCGAAGTGCTTCAAGGCAATTCACTTGAAACAATTCGTAATATGGTGGCATCTAATCTAGGGATTACCGTATTACCAAAAAGTGCAACCTCAGATCGTTATCAAAATCATTTAATAAAGGTGATCCCTTTTATTAAACCCATTCCTTCAAGAACTATTGCAATGGCTTATCGCAAAAGCTTTGTGCGAATGAAGGCTTTGGAAACTATTTCAGAAGCGATACAACTAATTAAAACAGATACGATTGAAATGATTTAAGAAAGAAGCGTTATTGATATATAACGCTTCTTAATATGGATAAGCGATTAACGAGCTGCGCGTCTTCTTTTTGGAGCCGCTTTACGTTTAGCAGCTGGTTTTTTAGCAGCAGCTTTACGAGCTGGTTTACGTTTAGCTGGTTTTCTTGCCGCAGTTGATCTTGCAGGCGCTTTCTTAGAACCAAGACCTAAAACAGATTTGACAGGACATGAAGCTAAAACACCAGTGCCTAATAAAAATACACCGACGATTTCATCAACCATGCCATATTCAAAAACAGAGTAACCACCAATTGCTTGGCCTAATACAGCAGCACCAACAGCAATACGAACTACTCTTTCTAAACCTTTAACGTTGTTTTTCATTTGCTAATCCTTTTTATTAAGAGGAGTTTGCATCATAAACGAATTAAAAAATTTAGGAAATACTTTTTTTCGTGCCTGACATGAGAATCCAGCCTTCGCGTTCAATTGGTTTGTTTAAATTAAACCATGCACGATATATTTCAGTTAGCATTTCAACTTGTTCTTTTAATATACCAGATAACGCAATTTTTCCTTGAGGCTTGCAAGCCTTGGCTATGATGGGTGCTAAGACCGAGAGTGCGCTAGATAAAATATTTGCAACAACAATGTCAGCTTCAAATTTTAATGATGATTCTGAATTATAAAATTGAATATTGACATGATTTTCTTTTGCATTATGTATGCTTGAAATAATTGCTTGTGGATCAATATCTACACCTACGACTTCTTTTGCACCACATTTCTTTGCTGCAATCGATAAAATACCTGATCCACATCCGTAATCTAAAACACAATCATTGATCTTTACTTCTTTAATAAGCCACTCTAAACATAAATGTGTTGTAGGGTGACTCCCTGTACCAAATGCTAATCCAGGATCTAGAATAATATTAATAGCGCTTGGATTGGGCGTTGTATGCCAGCTTGGAACGATCCAAAGTTTATTTAAAATGCTAATCGGTTCAAATTGTGATTGTGTTAAAGCGACCCAATTTTGTTCTTCTACAGACTCAAGCTTGTAATCAATATCAGATAAACCCGTTATAGTTTTGAGTTCCTCTATCACAGTATCAATAGATATAGAGTCATCAAAAAGAGATTCAATGGTGTTATGTTGCCAGATTGTATTGCTAGCTATATTGGGTTCACCAAAAAGGGCTTCTTCATTTTCGCTATTGAGATACGAGTCTTCGATGGAAGACGAAAGTGCGCCAAGTTCGATTAAAGCATCACTAATGATGTGTGCATATTCTGCACTTGCTCGGATTTTAAGATTAATCCAAGCGGCCATTTATTTTTTTTGTATGCCGAGTTTTTTTTCTAAATAATGGATGCTGACACCACCATTGTTAAACGCTAGATCAGACATGAGATCTAAGTGTAAAGGAATATTTGTTTTAATACCTTCGACGACCATTTCTGATAAGGCCACACGCATTCTTGCTAAAGCTTGATCTCGTGTATCACCATAAGTAATTAATTTACCAATCATAGAGTCGTAATTGGAAGGCACGGTATAGCCTGCGTAAGTATGTGTATCTACACGAACACCAGGACCGCCTGGCATATGGAATGTTGTTACTTTGCCCGGCGAGGGAACAAAGTTATAAGGATCCTCAGCATTAATTCGACATTCAATAGCGTGACCCTTAATTACAATATCTTTTTGCTTAAATGGTAATTTTTCATCTGCAGCAATTTTGATTTGCTGTTGAACAATATCAATACCGGTTATAAATTCAGTAACAGGATGTTCAACTTGCAAACGTGTATTCATTTCAATGAAATAGAATTCATTATTTTCATATAAAAATTCAAATGTGCCTGCACCTCGATAATTGATTGTGCGACATGCTTCGGCACAGCGTTCGCCAATTTTTTCGCGAAGTTTTGCAGATAAACCTGGTGCCGGTGCTTCCTCGATAATTTTTTGATGGCGACGCTGGAGAGAGCAATCGCGTTCACCAAGATATACTGCATTACCATGTTGGTCTGAGAGCACTTGAAATTCGATATGCCGAGGTTTTTCTAAAAACTTTTCCATATAAACTGTTGGATTGCCAAATGCTGTTTGTGCTTCTTGTTTGGTCATATTAACCGAGGTAATAAGAGCAGCTTCGGTATGAACAACGCGCATGCCTCTTCCGCCCCCACCACCAGCAGCTTTAATGATTACCGGGTAACCAATTTTTTTAGCGATAGTAATTATTTCTTTAGGTTCGTCAGGAAGCGCCCCATCTGAGCCAGGTACACATGGTACACCGGCTTTTTTCATTGCATTTTTTGCGCTGACTTTATCGCCCATTAGGCGAATGGTTTCTGGACGAGGACCAATAAATACGAAGCCGCTTTGTTGAACGCGCTCAGCAAAATCTGCATTTTCAGATAGAAAGCCATAGCCAGGATGAATTGCTTCTGCGTCTGTTACTTCGGCGGCACTAATTACAGCCGGAATATTTAAATAGCTTTGTGTGGAAGGTGCTGGGCCAATACATACAGATTCATCAGACAGTTTGACATATTTTGCATCGCGGTCTGCTTCAGAATGCACAGTGACTGTTTTAATGCCAAGCTCACGACATGCACGTAATACTCTAAGTGCAATTTCGCCACGATTGGCGATTAGTATTTTTTCAAACATAAAGTTAGCTAGCCAATAATAAAGAGAGTTTCGCCATACTCAACAGGCTGACCGTTCTCAACCAAGATTTTTTTTATCGTACCTGTTGCATCCGCTTCAATTTCATTGAGTAATTTCATAGCTTCAATAATACAAAGCGTGTCACCTTTAGTAACTTTAGACCCCACATCGACAAAAGCCTTGGCATCAGGAGAAGGTGAACGATAGAAAGTCCCTACCATCGGAGAATTTACTGCATGACCATCTATTTTTTCTGCAATAGGTTTAGTTTCTGGAGCGCTTATGTCTGATGGAGTTGTCATTTGAGGCTGAGGCGCTTGTATATAGTGCGTCATAGGCGCGCCTTGATTCATAAGTTGACGACTAATTTTGACTTTTTCTTCACCTTCGGTGAGTTCAAGTTCAGCAATACCAGACTCTTCAACCAAGTCGATTAATTTTTTAAGTTTGCGTAAATCCATAATGACCTCTTTTTAAAACTTTAAGCGTTAATTGCAAAATTAAGGGCTGCTATATAACCATCCGCACCTAAGCCGCTAATCACAGCGACAGCGATATCAGAAAAATAGGAGTGATGCCTAAAAGGCTCCCTTGCATATACATTAGATAAATGAACTTCTATAAATGGTACTTTCACAGCTGATAATGCATCACGCATTGCCACAGATGTATGCGTATAAGCTGCCGGATTAATAATTAGAAAATCAATTTTTTCCTTATGAAGTGATTGGATTTTGTTTACTAAGTCCCCTTCACTATTGCTTTGCATAGTTTCAAGTTTAATGGCCTTTGCTGATGCCATGGTTTTTAAGACTTGATCGATGTCTTCTAAGGTTTGTTTGCCATAATGCTCTGGCTCGCGCTCGCCTAGAAGGTTTAGGTTGGGCCCATGCAAAACTAGGATTGATTTTGTTGCCATGTGTGACGTTTTTTCTTGAATCAATAGAAGTCAATTTTGCCGAAAATAACGTTTTTTGTCTACAAATTAGACGAAATTAAGGAAAATTAAAGGCTTTTAGAGGGTTGCAATAAAGGTTTGAGTATGGCATTCAATTGGTCTTGATGAATACGACCAGGAATGGTTTTTTGAATGATACCTTGCGAATCTATGATTACAGTATAAGGCAAAATACCTTCATTGTTTCCTAAATTTTTACCTAGAATCACTCCTTTATCCTCATCTACAAGAATTGGGTATGTTACTTTTGTGCTTTTAAGGTAAGACCTCACGGCCTTTTCTTCATCAATTGCAATCCCAACTACCACAACGTTTTTAGGTTGATTCTCAACATAGATATTTGACAATTCTGGCATTTCTTCGCGACATGGCTCGCACCAAGTTGCCCAAAAATTAAGCACAATGATTTTATGCTGAAATTGTTTGAGGTTTTGAGGCTTGCCATAAGGATCATTCATGACTGATGCAAATAGAGGGGCAGACGAGAGATTGTTTTTTTCTGCAGGCTTTAAAAAAATGCGAGAAAAAGAAAATCCTAAAAAAATAATGGCAACCACATAGATGGTCACATGAAGTTTAGTTTTATTGATTTTCATGTTGGAGGGTTTTAAGGTGATCTAGCATTTGTGATGAATTCTTAAAGCCTACAATTCTAAAAGTGCGTAATTCGTTATGCTGTTTATCGAAAAATAATATGGCTGGTGGACCATAAAGATTGAAATGTTTTAATAACGCTTTATGTTCGGTATTATTTTGAGTGACGTCAATCTGAAGCAATCTATATTCTTTGAGGCGTTCCTTGACCTTTGAATTGTTGAAAGTAAGTTTTTCGTATTCTTTACAAGATACACACCAATCTGCATAAAAATCTAGCATGATCATTTTGTTGTCGCGTTGATTTAGTTCCGAAGATAAATCATCAAGACTTTGAATTTGTTTAAATGGTAAAACAGAGACGTGATTAGACTTCGCGGCAATAGAAATATTTTGATTAGCAGATAAATCTATTTTTTGAAGTGTTAGTCCAAAAAGTAAAATGGAAGCAATGAGTGTCACAAAAGCCAGCAGATGAACCCAAGACATCGATTTATATTTGAAGCGACGAACTGCAAAAAATAAATAAATAGAGAGTGCAAGCAATAAAGCGCTGTAAGCAATCTGATCGATATTTTCAGGGAACAATGGGCTCATAATAAATAGGCCCATGGCAATTAAGATAAAGCCAATCAGCTCTTTAACAATAATCATCCAGGGGCCGCGTTTAGGTAGCCATTGATCAGAAAAGATACCAATAAGAAGTAGCGGGATACTCATGCCAATAGAAAGTGTAAATAAAGCTAAGCCGCCCAAGACAAAATCTCTAGATTGATTGATATAGATGATTGCTCCTGCTAGGGGTGGCGCAATGCAGGGACTTAATACAAGCGAAGAAATCATTCCGATAATAAATACATTAAGATACTTGCCCCCTTCTACGCGAAGAATAGATGTCGCAATAAAATTTTCAATGAAGTGGGGTAATTTAAGCGCATATAGATCAAACATAGAAAGTGCTAAAAGAATAAAAACAACGCCGAGAACAATCATCAGCAATGGGCTCTGAATGCTTGACGTAATTAAATTTCCTGACAATCCTGCAAAAATACCTATGAAGGTATAAGTAAAAGAAACGCCACCCACATAACTGAAAGACAGAAAAAAATCTTTTAAGCGTGTTTGATGAGAAGGACGTTTATGTGAAGCAAAAATAATGCTTGATAAAATCGGAATCATGGGAAGAACGCAAGGTGTTAATGAAAGTAAAAGCCCTGCAATAAAAAATCCTAACAAAATAAGACCAATGTGTTGTGACTGCAATAAAAATTGCATCGTATCAACTTCAGAATTAGAGCTGATCGCGTTTAGGTTTTTAGTTTGAATACTATCGTAATTAAATTCTTTTAAGATGGGCGCATAGCAAAGGCCTTTTGAACTGCACCCTTGATATGTCAGGCTAATTTTTTTTGGTGGATGATTTGGATCGTATGGAAGTGAGGCGTTTAAGATGTCATGGTAAATTTCTGTTTTTCCAAAATGAGGATCAGTTTTAATTTCGCCCGCTGGCAAAAGTATTTGATTTTGAGGAATATGATCAAATTCAACTTTCAATTTATTGCGATAAAGATAATAGTCTTTTGCAATAAAAAAAGCTGCCTCGATAGATTGCGAATTTTTTTTGATTGTTACTTGAAAAGCTTCGTCAGGCTTTAGAAATGCATTTTTATCTTTTAAGAATAAAGATTCATCAGCATTTGCGATATTGATGTGTAAGCCGATAAAAAATAAACTAAGCAAAAATATTATTTTTTTTGAGAAAGAAAAAATACGGCTAAACATGAATATAGACCTTTAATTTATAAGAATTTAGTTGGTTGGAGTTAAATCAACACAAAATCGTTCCTTAAGTATGATTCAATCAAGCTCTTAAGCACAACGATCATTTATTACATATAATTCTACTAAATTAATAGAATAACCTAATGCGATTACTTTTTACTATTCTTTTATTATCCCTTCCAATCATTGAGATATGGTGCATCTTTAAACTAGGCGCTCTTTATGGGTGGTGGTTTTTTCTTTATATGATTTTAGTCACATACCTTGGTTGGAGATTAATCAAAGAAGAAAAACAATTAGTTTTTGCAAAGCTTATGGGCTCAATGACTCAAGGGGGTAACCCACTTAAAGCTATGATTGGAAGTGCACGTAATTTTTTTGCAGGTATCTTATTTATTATTCCAGGCGTGATTACAGATTTTTTTGCAATTATATTGCTCTTAATACCTATTAAAGATAAAGCTTCTCAAAATATTGATCCAAAAGAGGAAGATGTTATCGAAGGTGAATATCGACGAGATGATGAGCTTTTAAAATAATGAGGTACACCATAAAACTTTTACCCAGTGGACATACCTTTCAAGCCAAGGGAAGCCAAACAATTATAGAGGCAGCAATTGATGCGGGCGTTCATTTACCATATGGTTGTCGAAATGGCGCATGTGGCGCATGCAAAGGTAAAGTTGTGGACGGGAAAGTACATTTAGAAGACTATCAATCAGCCATTATCTCAGAAGAAGAGATTAAAAATGGTATGACATTGTTTTGTCGAGCAATGCCAATAGAAAATTTAACTATTGAGATTAAAGAATTGGGAAGCATTAATAACATTAAGCCTAAAATATTTCCTGTGCGTGTTGAGGCTTTAGAGAAACTTACATCTGATGTCATGTTAATGAAATTAAAACTCCCAAGCACTGACAAACTGCAATTTGTAGCAGGACAATACTTAGAGTTTTTACTTAAAGATGGAAAGCGTCGAGCATTTTCGATTGCAAGTCCGTCATATGAATCCTCTTTACTCGAGATACATCTTAGATTAATTCCAGGTGGGGAATTTACAGAATATGTATTTCAAGAAATGAAAGAAAAATCTATTTTGCGGGTGGAAGGCCCTTTTGGAAATTTCTTCTTACGCGAAAATTCTATAAAGCCTATTATTTTTGTAGCCGGAGGAACGGGCTTTGCACCAATCAAGGGTATGATTGAAGAATCTATTCAAAAAGGCATGAAACGACCTATTAAGCTTTATCGTGGCGCAAGAATATTAGAAGATTTATATATGGATGCGATATGTAAAAAATGGGCAAGCGAATTTTCACACATCGAATACATACCTGTTTTATCTGAGTCGCTCGCAAAAGATAAATGGCAAGGACGTGAAGGCCTTGTTCATGAAGCTGTATTGAAAGACTTTATAAGTTTGAATGATTATCAAATGTATTGTTGTGGAGCTCCGCAGATGGTAGAAGTTGCACATACGGCATTCACTGCTCAAGGACTTCCAGAAGATGAATTTTATTCAGATGCTTTTACATTTGCAGCACCCTTAAAAAAATAGAAACTAATAAGCACAAAAAAAGGCACTATAAGTGCCTTTTTCTTTGGATACAAAAAGCTAATTATTTAGCAGCTTTTGCATCAGCAGCTGGTTTAGCAGCTTTTGCATCTTTAGTATCAGCAGCTGGTTTAGCAGCTTTTGCATCAGCAGCTGGAGCAGCTTTAGCATCAGCCGCTGGTTTAGCAGCATCAGCAGCGAAAGCGTTTAAAGAAAGTGCGAATAAACCTGCAACTAATGAAGCAAATAACTTAGACATATAATTTCCTTAAGTATTAATTAAACAAAAATATGTATCAAAGTGATACATATTGAGCCACAATTTTTATATACAAAAATACGACTCATGGAGTTGACTTAAATATCTTGAAGAAGTTCCATGATGTTGATAGCGCATATACAAAGATAATAATTTTTAATTAAAAAATTAATGATCGATTGTTTCTAAAAGTTTTTTCATCATTGATGGATCAGACGGCTCATCTGAGGCAAAAGTCATAAAAGATTCTCTTTCAAGTAAGCTTACCATTCTTGGATGATTTACAATAAAAAGAACATCTTTTAAAAAAGTCATTTCTTTCAAACGGCTTAAACGAACAAATTCTTTGCATGCTTCAGAGCTTGTAATTAGCACTGCTGAAATATGAATTTTTTCGGAAAAAGCCTTAAGTAAATCTAAATTGCTCTGAGGAAAAGTACGTGTATAACATTCCGCATAAGTAACTTCAGCGCCACGAGCCTTTAGTGTTTCTGCTAAAGTTTCTCGACCGCCCTCACCTCTAAAAATTACAATTTTTTTATTTTTAACATCATTCATTTCCTTGGTAGCAAGCAAACCTTCACTATCAAAGCTTTCATCTGGTATGAGTACGTTATTTACATCAAATAATTTCAATGCTTTTTGAGTAGATGGCCCAATAGCTGCAAATTGGGTTAACTTAGGCAATGTGTGAAATGCCTGTTTTACTGTTGGCATACCAAATTGAACTGCATTTGAGCTAATAAAAATAGCCCAATCATAATCATCTAATTTCAAAACGATATTTTGAAAAATTTCATTTTGGCTTTTTGACTTGATTTCAAGCAATGGAAATTCAATTGGATGCCCTTGATGCTCGTTCACCAAAGCTTTAATTTCCCCTGTTTGATGAGAGGGACGTGTAATTACAATTCCTGTTTGATGGAGTTCTTTTTTGCTCATATCGCAAGACTTGCTAAAATTTTATCTGCACCTTGATCAAGAAGTTGCTTAGCGAGTTTTTCGCCAAGCTTTTCAGCATCTGCAATAGAGCCTTCAACTTTATCTTTGATCATTTCTTTTCCATCAATAGAAGCTACAAAGCCTTGTAGTTTAAGTAATTTATTTTCAATAACGGCATGCGCGCCAAGAGGCACAGTGCAACTACCACCTAAAGTTCGACTCATTTCTCTTTCAGCTAAAACACACTGAGCCGTCTCATAATGATGAATTGGCTTTAATAGCTCAACAAGATCAGCTCGTACCTTTAATATTTCAATAGCAAGCGCTCCTTGCCCCACTGCAGGAATTGAATTTTCTGGGGACATATATTGTCGGATGCGCGTTTTTAATTTGAGTCGAATGAGTCCAGCCGCTGCCAAAATAATTCCTTGATATTGTTTTTTATCGAGTTTTCTTAATCGGGTTTGCAAATTACCTCGTAAGGGCTCAATAACCAGCTCTGGAAACCGTCGTTGTAGTTGACTTTGTCGGCGAAGACTTGAGGTGCCTACAACACTTCCAGGAGGGAGCATCTCGAGCGCTCCAAAGTCATTAGAAATAAACGCATCTCTTGCATCTTCTCGCTTTCCAATTGCGGCAATCATGAATTCATCACTTAAATGCATGGGTAAATCTTTGAGAGAATGCACAGCAATATCAGCTTCTTTATTTTGTAATGCGACTTCAAGCTCTTTAATAAAAAGACCTTTACCACCAATTTTAGAGAGTGATTTATTTAGTGTTTTATCACCTTGAGTTGTCATACCAAGAATACTCACTTCTAATCTCGGGTATAAAGATAAAAGTTGTGACTTAATATATTCGGCTTGCCAAATCGCAAGCTCACTTTCCCGTGTCGCGATGGTTATGTGTTTAGGTTGGGTCATAGTTGAAATTCAAACGAATAGATCATTTTATCATAAGCTAGGCCATTGAAAATTTAGAAAATCATAAGCTTTAGCTTATACTTTCACCTATGGCTAAAAAAGAGACAAAAAAAGCGAATTGGTCAGGCAGATTTAATGAGCCTGTGACAGAACTCGTCAAAAGATTTACAGCATCGATTAACTTCGACCAGAAGTTAGGTCTTTACGACATTGAAGGATCCATGGCACATGCTGAAATGTTAGCTGCACAAAAAATTATCACACAAAAAGATTTAAAAGCAATTCAAGGTGGCTTACAGAACATTCAAAAAGAAATTTTAACGAGCACCTTTAAATGGTCAGTCGATTTAGAAGATGTACATTTAAATATTGAAAAAAGATTAACGGATAAAATTGGTGAGGCCGGTAAAAAATTACATACAGGCAGATCAAGAAATGATCAAGTCGCCACTGATTTGAGGTTATGGTTAAGGGCGATTACAGATGAAACGATGCAAAAAATTAGAACGCTTCAGTTGTCCGTTGTTCAGTTAGCAGATAAACATCAAAAAACAATCATGCCTGGCTTCACACATCTTCAAGTGGCTCAGCCTGTGACTTTCGGTCATCATTTGATGGCTTACTATGAAATGTTGCAGAGAGATCTTACAAGATTTGCAGATGCTAAAAAAAGAATGAATCAATTGCCCCTCGGTGCCGCCGCACTTGCGGGTACAAGTTACCCTATTGATAGAAACAAGGTAGCTAAAAAACTTAAATTTGATAGCGTATGTGAAAATTCTATAGACGCAGTTTCAGATAGAGATTTTGCAATTGAATTTACTTTTGCAGCTTCTTTATTAATGACGCATTTATCAAGATTTTCAGAAGAACTTATTATGTGGTCGAGTCCGATGTTTGGATTTATAGAAATTGCCGATAGATTTTGTACCGGCTCATCGATCATGCCGCAAAAAAAGAATCCAGACGTGCCAGAATTAGTGAGAGGCAAAACGGGAAGAGTGACAGGTCATTTAATGGGCCTTCTTATGCTTATGAAAGCACAACCCCTTGCTTATAATAAAGACAACCAAGAAGATAAAGAACCTCTTTTTGATACTGCTAATACAATTTTAGATGCACTGTCTATTTATGCAGATATGCTAAAAGGCATCAGCGTCAATGAAAAAAATATGAAAGAAGCGACTTTAAAAGGATACGCTACCGCCACTGACTTAGCAGATTATCTTGTGATCAAAGGCGTAGCATTCAGAGATGCACATGAAATTGTTGCAAAAGCTGTACATCTAGCTATAAAAAATAAATGTGATTTGTCAGAACTTAAAATAGATGAATTAAAAAAATTTAGTAAGATGATTTCAAGTGATGTATATAAACATCTCACGCTTGAGGGGTCAATCAAGTCCAGAAATCATATAGGTGGTACGTCCTATGATCAAGTTAAAAAAGCAATTGAAAAGGCTAAAAAATCTTTAAATAATTAATTTAAAGATTTTATTGAGTAGACCAGCCTCCACCTAAAGATTTAAATAGTTCCACACTCGCCATAAGTCTCAATTGTCTTTTTTGAATATATGCAATCGATGCGTCGTTGTATACGCGCTGAGCATCAAGATATTCTAGGTAGCTTGAATAACCAGCTTTGTATCGATTTGATGCAATATCCATTGCTTTCTTTGCTGCGTCTTGCGTAAGTTTTAAATCATTTTCTTGTTCAGTATATTCTTTTAAAGAAACGATCGCGTTATTCACTTCTTTAAAAGCATTTTGTATAGAAGACTCATAATAGCTAAGTGCTTGTTTTTGTTTGGCTGTCGCTTGAGAAACTTTCGTTTGCGCTCTTCCCGAATCAAAAATGGGTAGTGTTAATCCCAAACCGATTCCCCATATATCCGAACCAGTTTTATCAATATTTTTTAATTCAGCACTTTCTCTCCCGAAATTTGCTGTAAGAACAATATTTGGAAAAAGAGCCGCTTTAGCAACGCCAATATTTGCATTAGCTGCAATCATTATTTGTTCAGCTTCTTTAATATCTGGCCGTGATTCTAAAAGTGACGAGGGCATATTAGCCGGAGGTATAGGGGGTGTAATTAGAGCATTTAATTTATTTTCTGGAATATTTAAATTCATATCGCCCGATAAAAGAATAAGCTGATTCTCAACGATTTCGCGTTGACGCATAAGATCGCTAAGTTGAGCTGAAAGATTATTTAAAGCTGCTTCTGCTTGATGAAGATCAAGCGCTGATATAAGCCCGCTTTTCAAACGCTTTTTGGTTAGTTCTAAATTTTCTTTGCGAAATACCACATTATCTTTTAAAGCTAGTATTTGTGAATCAATACTTCGTAATAATAAGTAATTACTTGCAAGCGTACTCTGTAAACTCAGTACCACAGTATCTTTTGAATATTGAGAGGCAATGTATTCTGCCCGAGCTGATTCTTTTGCTCGACGTAATCTTCCCCAAAAATCTAGCTCAAATGATGTGCCTAATTGAATATTAAAATTTTTACGAAAAGGTTGTACAAAGCTTGGAGGAATAATGCCAGTTTCAGTTGCTTTACTGCGATTTCCCTGAGAAGTTAAATCTACAGAGGGTATCAAAGCGGCACCTACTTGTTTTAAATATGCGTCAGCCTCTTCTAATCGAGCAATAGCAGCATTTATATCTGCATTCTTATTTATTGCTTTATCCATGAGGTCATCAAGTACCGGATCTTGATAAAGCTTCCACCAATTATTTAAATCTGTGGCTATATTTTCCTTATTAACTTCTTGATGGTAAGCATTAGGTAAATTAGTTTCTGGGCGTTTATAGTCAGGCCCAACGAGAGTGCAACTTGTAATGAAAATCAGAGATATTAAAAATATGATCTTCATTGTTTGTTTTTAAATTCTTCAGCAATTTTTATATAAGTACCAATACGATCTTTTTGATGTTTACTTAACCATACAAAAAATAGAGGAATAAAAATAGTTGCAATAAAAGTTGCCAAGATCATACCGCCGAATACACCAGTTCCCATAGACTGTCGCGCGGCTGCACCCGCCCCTGTTGCAAAGACAAGAGGCACAATTCCAAAAACGAATGCCATGGATGTCATGACAATAGGTCTAAATCGAAGACGAGCAGCTTCAATCGCTGCCTCCATGAGAGGCATACCTTCTTCCATTTTTTGGCTTGCAAATTCAACAATTAAAATTGCATTTTTAGCAGCAAGACCTATTAAGGTAATTAAACCAATCTGAAAATAAATATCATTTGGCATCCCGCGAATCATGATAGCTATGAGAGCGCCAGTAATTGCAAATGGCACAGCCATAATCACTGCAAGCGGTAATGCCCATGTTTCAAATTGTGCAGCTAAAATCAAAAATACCATAATAATAGCGAAACCAAATGCAAAGAGAGCTGCAGAGCCTGTACGTTTTTCTTGATAAGCTTGTCCTGTCCAAGCCATTTGATAGTCATCAGGTAAGCTCTCTTTTGCAATTCTCTCAACAAGTTTAATTGCCTCACCTGAGCTTACGCCAAAAGCGCCGCTTGCTAAAACCTTAGCTGAAAGAAGACCGTTAAAACGTTCAAGTTGTTCAGCACCGACAATACTATTTACTTTACTTACTGCTGAAAGCGGAACCATAGTCCCAGTATTTGAGCGTACATAAACTTTCCCTAAATCATCTGGCTTCATTCGATAAGGTGCTTCGGCTTGAAGTTGCACACGATAAGTTCTACCTGATTTATTAAAGTCATTGACATAAAGTGAACCCATGGTGCTTTGAAGCGTGTCATAAATACTCGAAATAGGAATGCCCATACTCACCGCTTTAGCTTCGTCTACTTCGATAAATAGTTGAGGCACGGTGGGTCTAAAAAAAGTATTAACACCTGTAAGGCGAGGTTCTTTGTTAAGTGCCTCAACAAATAAGTTCACTGCTGTAAATAAACGTAATGGATTAGTATCATTACGGCTTTGAATATAGATTTCCATGCTGCCAGAATTACCTAATCCACGAATGGATGGAGGATTAAAGGCAATAGCAAGTCCATCAGGTTGCATCATACCAATTCCGAAAAGTTTTTTGACGATATCATTCGCAGAACTTTTTCGTTCCGCCCAATCTTTTAATCTTACAAACATAGTGGCTGAGTTTGATTTGTTACCCCCACCAATAAGATCATAACCATTCACTGCGAATTGGAATGTAGTTGCTGAGTCTCTGGCAATTGCAGATCTTACAGCTTCTGTTGTTTTAGATGTTCGACTAATGGTAGCCCCATCAGGAAGCATGACCGCAGTAATTACATAGCCTTGATCTTCAGAAGGTATAAAGCTTGTTGGTGTAACTTTAAAAAGAAAAAAAGAACTAATCACAATACCAATAAAAACAATACCACCAATAAGACGATGATGGAGGGTGTTTTTAACGACCTTAATATAAAAATGAGTTAAACGATTAAAGCCATTATTAAAGCGATCGAAAAATTTAGAATGAATATTGTTTGGATTTAAAATAATTGCACATAATGCAGGCGTGAGTGTTAAGGCCACAATCCCAGATATCACCACAGCAATAGCTACTGTCACTGCAAACTGACGATAAAGCTCTCCTGCGATACCACCCATAAATGCAACTGGTACAAAGACGGCACACAAAACCAATACAATAGCAATTACTGCAGCAGCCACTTGTTCCATAGATTTAATAGCAGCCTTAATGGGAGAAAGTTTTTCTTCCGACATCAAGCGCTCAATATTTTCTAAAACGACAATAGCATCATCAACTACGATACCAATAGATAAGACCATAGCAAAAAGTGTCAGTGTGTTTATTGAAAAACCAAAAAGATATAAACCTGCAAATGTACCTATGAGAGATATTGGTACCGCAATGATAGGAATTAAAGTGGCGCGCCAATTTTGTAAAAATAAAAATACGACAAGCACTACAAGAAGCATTGCTTCGCCCAACGTTTTAAATACTTCTTTCATAGATGCTTTTACAAAATTACTTGTGTCATAAGGAATTTCAAAATCCATACCCTTAGGAAAGCGCTCTTTGAGTTCTGCCATTTTTTCTTTAATACCTTTGGCTGTATCAAGAGCGTTCGCACCTGTTTGAAGGAAAATAGGAATGCCTACGCCGGGTTTGCCATTCAATGTGGTATTAATATCATAGGTTTGTGCACCTAATTCGATGCGTGCAATGTCCTTGAGATAGAGAATGCCATCAGGCCCGCCAGCTCTTACGATAATATTTCCAAATTGGTTAGGATCTAACAATCGACCTTTTGCATTCACTGTATAGATAAGCTGTTGATCAGTGACTGAGGGTTCTTGGCCAATTTTACCTGCAGCATATTGCGCATTTTGGCTTTGAATGGCAGCTGCGATATCACTGGTCGTAATACCAAGCTGTGCCATTCGATCTGGTTTTAGCCAGATTCGCATAGAGTAATCGCGAGCTCCAAAAATATTAGCATCACCCACACCTTTGACGCGTTTGATTTCATCTAATACGTGTAACGTTGCATAGTTACTTAAATAAAGTGGATCGAATTGTTTATCTTTTGACGTGAGCATGACCACCAAAAGAATGTCATTTGATTTTTTTTGCACAATGACACCTGTGCGCCTTACCATTTCTGGTAAGCGAGGAGAAGCGATATTCACACGGTTACTTACATTGAAGGTAGCCTGATCAATGTTGGTGCCAATTTCAAAAGTTGCAGTTATATTGAGAGTGCCGCTAGAATCGGTGCTTGAATTAAAATAAAGAAGACCTTCAACGCCACTTAATTGTTCTTCAATAGGCCCTGCTACCGTTTTCGAGAGTGTTTCAGCACTTGCACCCGGATAGCTAGCAGTAATAACTACTGTAGGTGGTGCAATTTGTGGATATTGTGCAATAGATAACTTCAGAGCAGCTGCAATTCCAGCTAGGACAATAATGATCGAAATTACCGCAGCAAAAATAGGCCGCGTAATAAAAAACTTACTCATTATTTTTTGAAGTTAGGCATGTTAGTCACAGACATGCCAGGACGCACTTTAATAAGATTATCGATAATGACTTTATCGCCAGCTTGAAGTCCTCCTAAAATAACCCAATCTTTTCCTTTCCATTCGCCCGTGATCACAGGGCGAGGTATAGCTTGATTTTTTTCATTGACGACAAATACAAACTTACCTTGATCGGAATTAAGCACAGCCAATTGAGGTAAGAGAAATACACCATCTTTTTTACCCGAAGTCACAAGTACACGTACGAATTGTCCTGGCAAAATTTGATGTTCATTATTTTCAAATGTTGCTCTCAACTCCTGGGTGCCAAGTGATGGATTAATTTCACTTGCTGCAAAATTTATTTTTCCTTTTTTAGAGTATTCATTTCCGTCAGGCAGAACAATAGATACTTCTTCTACATTTTTTTCATTTAGTGCACCACCAAGTTTTTTAAGTTCGTTATCAGAAAAACTAAAACGTACCCAAATTGGATTAACTTGAACTAATGTCGTAAGCAAACTTGTATTCGCAGAAATGAGAGCACCTTCAGAAAATTGAAACCGACCAGAAATACCCTCAACAGGAGCAGTCACATTGGTATAAGAAAGATTTAGTTCGGCTTGTTTTAAATTTGCACGACTTTGAGCGAGAGCTGCAATACTAATTGATTCATCTGATATTGCGTTATCAAATTCACGCTGACTAATTGATTGAGACTCGATTAAACTTTCTAAACGTTTTTTTTCACGCTTTGCTTGTTCAGCTCGAGCAAGGCTCTGATTGTATTGAGCGCGTGCTTGATTTAAGGCAATTTTATATGGTTCAGGATCAATCACGAACAAAGTTTGACCAGCTTTAACTGCAGAACCTTCACTATATTTTCTTTTTAATAAAATACCGCCAACACGAGGTCTAATTTCAACTTCTTTTGCTCCCTCTGTTTGGCCCACAGCTTCAGCTGTTATAGGAATGCTCGAGGGTGTTGCTTCGACTATCGTTACAGGCAATACAAAATTAGGTGCTATACCATTTTGCTCAGGAGGCTTATGGCAGCCAACCATAATAAGCATGAGAAAAAGGGGAGGTAAAATAAATCTTAACAATAGGAGATGGCTGAACAACTGAACCCCAAATTTAAAATGTGGATGAATAAAATGTATCTTATATTTGTCTCTATTTTACTCTGAAATATGAGCGCATGGGATTATGCAAAATTTTTTTTAATACTTTAAATATTAAATTTAACTCTTAAATTTTGTAGATAAATAAATGAGGTAAGAGCCAATAATGATATCAAGTAGAATCCATACCAATATTGAAAAATGAAATGGAAGAAAGGGATTGTCTACAATTAAAACGCCAATTAAAAAAGCGATATGGGGCCCACTTAGCTTAACCCATTTGTTAAGCAAAATAAATGCGACACCAACAAAGACAATAACTCTAAAATAATCATAAAAACTTTCAGGCAATGGAAAGGCAGCAATAAAATAGAGTAAGGCAATAGCCCTTTCCATAAAGATTATTTTTTTTACATTACTTAACAAAATCAATAGCAGCTTCTAATGTATCAAAACTTGGAATAATTTTATCTAAGCCAGAGATGGTAATAACCATATTGACATCTGGTTGAGTACCAAATAATGCGAACTTACCTTTGCGGGAGTTAATTGCCTTAACACTTGAAATTAAAAGTCTGATGCCGATTGAAGAAATATATGGCACTTTTGACATATCAGTGATCACAGCCGTTCTTGGAGAAGCTGTCATCCCAGCAAATTTTGTCTCTATTTCTCCAACACCTTGAATATCAAGGCGCCCTGATAATGTTATTTTTGTAATTGACCCATTAATTTGTTCTTCACTAATTTCCATATCATCTCCTTCTGCATTAGAGCTTTTTGGTTAACTTATCACTAAAATAACACAATTTGATTATAAATTCAGTGTTATATTTGAAGAACAAAAGTGAGAATAAAATTGGAAAATTTGAAAATATAAAGCCTCAATAATATGAAACATTTAGAAATGAATTTAAGAAATAATATTTCTGATTTTAATACTTTAATTTATAAGCTTGAGGTTTTTTTTAAAGAAAATAATATTTCTAATATTTTAATGCCAACGACTTTAATTTTAGAAGAGCTTTTTACAAATACTATTACACATGGCGCCTCGGATGGAAGAGAAGTTCTCATACAAATTAATTTAAATATTGATGAAGATCAACTAATCATGACCTATAAAGATAACGGGATTCCATTTAATGTGCTTGAGCTTCCAAATCCAGATTTGACTGCATCAATAGAAGATAGAGAAGTTGGAGGCCTTGGTGTTTATTACGTAAGAACTCTTTCAGATTCGGTTAAATATGAGCACACAGAAAAAAATAATGTAATACAAATAAAAAAAAGGTTAAGTAAATAATTTTCTAAAGGCAACTTTCACAAGTAAAAAGAAAACTATGGCAAGTATCGAACAAGCGCAAAAACTCATCTTAGAGCTTTTAAAAGATTTTGAAGAAGATACTTTAGAAATTTTAAGACATAGCCCCGTTGCAGTTAGGATCATGAGGGTATCTGATCGCCATATTACTTTTGCTAATCCTCGATATATGGAAATGTTTAAGGTCAAAGAAAAGGACCTACAAACTTTAACCCCTCTTCAGGTA
>DATCVG010000045.1:0-1656 GCA_036567085.1 Candidatus Methylopumilus sp. | reverse complement strand
TTTTTTAAGTAGGCCTGTTTTATCCATCGCGATGAGTGGGTCCCAGTAAGAGCCCCAAATCACTTTAATCACATTCCAACCTGAGCCTCTAAAATCAGATTCAAGTTCTTGAATAATTTTGCCGTTACCACGCACAGGGCCATCGAGACGTTGTAAGTTACAGTTCACCACAAAAATGAGATTATCAAGTTTATCACGAGACGCTAATGAAATGGCACCCAATGATTCAGGCTCGTCCATTTCACCGTCACCACAGAACACCCATACTTTGCGATCTGATGTATCTGCAATACCACGATCGTGAAGGTATTTTAAGAACCGCGCTTGATAAATCCCCATGATGGGACCTAAACCCATGGATACTGTGGGGAACTGCCAGAAATCAGGCATGAGCCATGGGTGAGGGTAGCTCGATAATCCTTTGCCTCCTGTTTCCATACGGAAATTAGATAGTTGCTCTTCTGAGATACGACCTTCTAGATAAGCTCTTGCATATACACCAGGCGATGAGTGACCTTGGAAATAGACAAGATCTCCCTGGAATTTATCATTTGCCGCTCTAAAGAAATGATTAAACCCGACGTCATATAAAGTGGCCGCCGATTGAAAGCTTGCAATATGACCTCCGACACCTGGTGATTTTTCATTCGCACGCAATACTGTCATGACTGCATTCCATCGAATGAGTGCTCGGATCCGACGTTCCATATCAGGGTTACCTGGATGGCGTTGCTGAAGATGAGTGGGTATAGTATTAAGGTAAGCGGTGGTCGCGTTATATGGCAAATTAGCCCCAGATCGACGCGCTTGATCAATCATAGACTCAATCAAGAAGTGGGCACGTTCTACTCCTTCCGTTTCAATGACGGCATTCAAGGCATCAAGCCACTCTTGCGTTTCTTGATTGTCGATATCGGGTATAGATGCCATGTTTTAATATAACTCCAGAATTTTTATTAAGGACGCTAACGGTATAATAAGTGCTTTACTTACCTAGCGCCAAAAGGGGTTCTACATTTTGTGAGTGATAAAACGCTGAATGAACTCATATAGCGTCAAGTTTGGCGTTTTTAAGGCTTTGGGTCAAGTAAAAAAGTAAGTTAAAAGTGTGAAAAAAAGTAATATTCTATTGATTTTATTGATATTTTTTAATAGGACGTTCATTGAGGGATTAAAAGCATATGGCGATTCAAATTGTACAAAAAAGAGGTTTTGCGACAGAAAAAAACATCAAAGGGAGTCATCATCTTTTTGTGTTGGATAGTGCAACCTTAAAAACATTTCCTTTTCATAGAGAGCTTGATCGAAAACTCAAGCGCACAGATAAAAAAATGGAGAGTTTAACTAAATCGCCTATTACGATGGAGACTCAGGGTGGACATTTGTTAAGTTTTGTAGTGTTAGATAAAAAAAAGAATACGTTTCAAAGGCACACTGCAATTAGAAAAGCACTACAACCTTTGCTCTCTGAAAATCCTCCAATGCTCACCATCGGAATATTTGGTAGTGAGGATTTAAAAGAACAAAATGCACGCGCTGCTATTTATGTAGCCCTTATGAATAGTCAAACTTTACCGAGTCGAAAGAAAGAAAATCTTAAAAAAAATATCAAATTGATTGAATTATTTGGGGTGGAGATACAAGATAAATTTACTG
>DATCVG010000044.1:0-1605 GCA_036567085.1 Candidatus Methylopumilus sp. | reverse complement strand
AATTTATTTTTTGAAATTCAAAGACACAATGAGGTTAATGAGGACAGAATAGAAAATTTTTTAATTAGTAATGCAAAGTCTTTAAAAATACCCATTATTGCATCCCATGAAGTATTTTATATTCATCAAGACATGCATGAGGCACATGATGCATATATTTGTATTGGTCAAAAGGCATATGTAGAGGATAAAAATAGAATTAGTTATTCAAATCAGCATTATCTTAAAACTAATGAAGAAATGGTCAAATTATTTGCTGATTTACCAGATGCCTTAGAAAATAATCACAATTTGAAATATCAATGCCTATTTCGACCCCTACCTAGTAAACCTTTACTTCCAAACTTTACTTCATCATCTTCAAAAGAAAAGAATATTGAAATTGTTCTGCAAGAATTAGCGCAAGCTGGTTTAGAAAAAAGATTAAATGAAGTTGTTCTTAAAAATATAACTGATCCAAAACAGATTGAAGAAACAAAAAAAAATTATATAGAACGATTAAATTATGAAGTGAAAATGATTAACCAGATGAAATTTTCTGGTTATTTCTTGATTGTCTCAGATTATATACTTTGGGCAAAAAATAATAATATACCAGTTGGACCGGGTAGGGGATCTGGTGCCGGATCATTAGTTGCTTGGGCATTATCTATTACTGAATTAGATCCAATTAAATTTGGATTAATTTTCGAACGTTTTTTAAATCCTGATCGAATTTCAATTCCAGATTTTGATATCGATTTTTGCCAAGAGGATCGTGATAAAGTTATTAATTATGTAAAAAATAAATACAAAGGTGGTGTTGCACAAATTATCACCTTTGGAAAACTTCAGGCAAGAATGGCAATTCGTGATATTGGCCGTGTTATTGGTCTTCCTTATAGCGTTGTAGATTCACTTTCAAAAATGATCCCCTTTGATCCTTCAAGACCTCTTTCATTACAAGAGTCTGTTGCGCTCGAGCCTAGAATTCAAGAAGCACAAAAAAATGATGTTAAAATTAATAAATTAATTAATTTAGCTATAAAACTTGAGGGGCTTTATAGAAATATTGCAACCCATGCAGCAGGAATTGTTATTGCTGACCGACAGATAGAAGAAATTGTTCCTTTATATAAAGATTTTGATTCAGATCACGATATTCCTGTAACTCAGTTTGATATGAAATGGTCCGAAAATGCTGGACTTGTGAAGTTTGACTTTCTTGGTCTTAAAACGCTCACCGTCATTAAAAAAACCGTAAATTCACTTAAAGAAAATAATATCAACGTTAATTTAAAAGACCTTCCACTTGATGATCCCAAAACTTTTGAACTTTTATGTTCTGGCGAAACCATGGGCGTGTTCCAGTTAGAAAGCGCTGGAATGAGAGAAGTTTTAAAGCAAATGAAGCCAAATAAATTTGAAGATATCATTGCACTAGTTGCCCTTTTTAGACCAGGTCCGATGCAGAATATTTCAAAATACAATAACTGTAAGCATGGAATAGAAAAACCAGATTATCTTCACCCAAAAATTGAGCATATTTTAAAAGAGACATACGGAGTAATTATTTACCAAGAGCAAGTGATGCAAATTGCTCAATCTCTTTCAGGGTTTTCAGCT
>DATCVG010000043.1:0-2817 GCA_036567085.1 Candidatus Methylopumilus sp. | reverse complement strand
AAATTTATTTTTTAATCTAGCGATGCCTGAATTTGTTCTTAAGTTGAGTAGAGATCAAAATTTAAAAAATAACTATTTTCCGAAACGAACCCAATTTATATAAGATAATTATTGCTTCACGTAGCCTTCGAGTTCCTTGATGAGGTTTCTTTGATAGGCAATCATTTCTTTAGCGACATCCCCTAAAGACAGCATACCAATTACTTTTTGGCCATCCATAATGGGTAAGTGACGAATATGATTTTCGGTCATCACGGTCATAGCTTTTTCAAAAGTATCTTTACTGTTCCCCACAAGCACATTTTTAGTCATCACTTCTTCAATGGTTGTGACTTTAGAAGACTTTCCTTTCAAAACAACTTCACGCGCGTAATCACGCTCTGAAAAAATACCTACCATTTTCTCTTTATCCATCACTATAAGAGCGCCAATTTTATATTCCGCGAGGATGATGAGCGCATCAATCACTGGACGATGAGGGGCGATACTAATGACTTCTTTATGTTTTTTATCTGCAATCATTTGAGCGGCTGTTTTCATAAGTCACCTATATTAAAAGAGTAAAGTCAAACATACACTTTATAATAATGTCATCATATTGAACAAGTGTAAAAATGCCTTATAAAAAAAATAAAAACTTGATGGCTTTTTTAGCTCTCATACTTTTGTGCCTTATTTGGGGTTACAACTGGGTCGTGATGAAAAATGCTCTTCATTTTTCTGGCCCTTATGATTTTGCGGCCCTCCGAACCATTCTAGGAGCCCTTTGTTTATTCATGGTGATGATGATTTTGAAAAAACCTTTCAAAATTCAAGAAATTCCAAGTTTAATTGTTTTAGGCCTACTTCAAACCTCAGGCTTTACAGGGCTTTTAGTATGGGCTCTCGTTGAAGGGGGTGCGGGTAAAACAGCGGTACTCACCTATACCATGCCTTTTTGGACCATGCTTTTAGCTTGGCCCCTTTTAGGCGAAAAATTAAAGGGATGGCAATGGCCCGCAGCTTTATTTTCACTTATGGGCATTTTATTTATTTTGGATCCGCTTCATTTAGGGAGTGATATTTTCAGTATGGTGTTAGCTATTGTGTCTGGTATTTCTTGGGCATTGGCGGTGATTTTAGCTAAAAAACTTCAAGCACGTTCACCCTATCTTGATTTGATTTCTCTCACAGCATGGCAAATGCTTTTTGGTTCCATCCCCATTGTCATATTAGCTTTTATGACACATACGACTACGATTGAATGGAATAGTTATTTTATTGGGGCGCTCATTTATAACGCGGTCTTTGGGAATGCGATTGCATGGCTATTATGGCTTTATGCATTAAGACAGTTATCTGCAGGCATCGCTACGATGACGACAACAGTTTGCCCTGTGATTGCTGTGATTGCATCCTCGATTGAACTTCATGAAACCATTAAACCCTTTGAATTTTTAGGCATGTTTTTTATTGGCATATCCTTATTAATGATCTCTTATATCCGCATTAAAAGTCACCAAGAAGGCTTGGTTCAGCCCTGGCTTAAAAACAAACCCATGATAAAATCAGGGCCTAGAAAGGCATAGGCATGGCAGGACATTCTAAATGGGCAAATATTCAACACCGCAAAGGTCGTCAAGACGCTAAGCGCGGAAAAGTTTTCACAAAAATTATCAAAGAAATTACAGTGTCAGCAAGACTTGGTGGTGGTGAAGTCAACTTCAATCCACGCTTAAGAGCTGCAGTGGCGCTTGCTAAAGAAGAAAACATGCCGCAAGACAACATCACGCGTGCGATTAAAAAAGGTACAGGTGAGTTAGAGGGTGTGAGCTACGAAGAAGTGAGATACGAAGGTTATGGTATTGGTGGGGCTGCCATTATTATTGATTGTTTAACGGATAATAAACAAAGAGCTGTCGCTGATGTGAGACATGCGCTCACGAAGCATGGCGGTAACTTAGGCACTGATGGATCAGTCGCTTTTTTATTTAAACATTGCGGACGTATCTTTTTTGCGCCAGGTAGCGATGAAAATAAAATCATGGAAGTAGCGCTTGAATCGGGAGCTGAAGATATTATCAGTGATGAAGATGGGAGCATTGAAGTGATCACACCTCCTCAAGATTTTATTCAAATTAAAGAAGCCCTTTTAGATACAGGTTTAAAAATAGAACTCGCTGAAGTCGCGATGCGTCCCACATTAGAGAATAACTTAACTGGTGATGACGGTATCAAGATGCAAAAAATCTTAGATGCACTCGATGATTTAGATGATGTACAGGAAGTTTATACTACCGCAGTGATTGAAGATTAAAATAAAGATTGAGTGAATCTATCATCATCCTTGGCATTGACCCTGGTTTAAGAATGACGGGATTTGGTGTGGTTGAAAAAAGTGGTGACAAGATTCGCTACCTTGGAAGTGGTGTGATTAAAACTGTCAGCGCTAAAGAAGATGCGCGAGATAGTCTGCCAGAGCGTATTCAAATTATTTTAGAAGGGCTCTTCGAAGTGATTGATCAATATAAGCCAAAACAAGTAGCCATCGAAAAAGTATTTGTGAATGTGAATCCACAATCCACACTTTTATTAGGTCAAGCAAGGGGTGCTGCCATCAGTGCGGCCGTGATTAAAAAATTACCTGTCTACGAATATACAGCCTTACAAGTTAAAAAATCAGTGGTCGGTTCAGGGCATGCAAAAAAAGAGCAGGTGCAAGAAATGGTAAAACGCTTTTTAAAATTACCCGAACTTCCCCAAGCTGATTCTGCCGACGCGTTAGCATGTGCGATGTGTCATGCACATGCTTATAATCAATTACATAATATGGATGCT
>DATCVG010000042.1:0-5248 GCA_036567085.1 Candidatus Methylopumilus sp. | reverse complement strand
GTTTAAGCATAGCTTCCTCTAAACTTTTATTAACATAGTGTTGATATGTGACAAAATGATTATATCTCTTAAAGAAGTCTTGAGCGAGCGAATTAAGAGAGCTTTTTAAAGTGCTTAAAAAATAATTGGGCCGTTAATGATGAGTGGAAAATTGTATGTAGTAGCGACCCCTATAGGCAATTTAAATGATATTACCTATAGAGCGCTTGAAACTTTTAAATCGGTAGACTTTATTGCTTCCGAAGATACAAGACATACGCAAGGTCTTTTGTCCCATTTTTCTATTGAAAAAAAACAATTTGCAGTGCATCAACATAATGAAAAAGCGTCGGTACAAAAAATCATTGAATACTTAAAAGACGGCAAACATATTGCATTGGTGTCAGATGCAGGGACCCCTAATATAAGCGATCCTGGCGGTTTGATTGTGAAGGAGGTAGCAGCAGCGGGTTTTGAAATTATTCCTATTCCAGGCGTCTCAGCCCTTACAACTGCTTATTCTGTTTCAGGGATGGAACATACGAGCTTTCATTTTTATGGATTTTTACCGACCACTAGCAGTCAAAGAATAAAAGTATTCGAGAGTCTTCAAATACAATCATGTCCCATGATTTTTTATGAGGCACCTCACCGTATCATTAGAAGCTTAAGCGATATGGCTATTTTTTTTGGGGATCAACATGAGATTGTCGTGGCACGTGAACTTACTAAAACATTTGAAAGTATTTATCGAGGTAAAATTTCAGAGGTTAAAGAAAAGATTGAAAGCGATAGTAATTTTCAAAAGGGTGAGTTTGTGATTTTAGTTGCTCCCATTTGCCATGAAAAAAAAGAATTGCTCACCGAAGATCAGCATAGAATATTAAAAATATTACTCAATCATATGCCTACCAATGCGGCAGTGAAATTAGGCGTTGAGATATTAAAAGTCAATAAGAATTATTTATATGACGAGGCTTTGAAAGTAAAAAAACATGACTAAGACTTTAACGATTACCACCCCAGATGATTTTCATGTGCATTTAAGAGATGATGCACTTATGGCTTCAGTCGTTCCTTATACTGCGAAGCAATTTGCGAGAGCGCTTGTGATGCCTAATTTAAAACCGCCTATCACGACAGTAGACCAAGCAATTCAATATGAATCTAGAATTAAAAGTGCTTTGGAAAGTGATAACCACTTTCAACCTCTCATGACTTTATATCTCACAGATAAAACTTCACTCGATGAAATTAAAAAGATCCCTGAACATAAACAAATTGTAGGTATTAAATATTACCCAGCGGGTGCCACAACCAATTCAGATTCTGGCGTCAGAAATATTGATGATCGTTATGATGTTTTTGAGCTTATGGAAAAATTAGATGTAGCTCTTTTATTACATGGTGAAGTGGTAGATCCAGGAATTGATATTTTTGATCGAGAAAAAGTATTCATTGATCAGCATTTATTAAAAATACATAAAACATTTCCTAATTTGAGAATTGTGTTGGAACATATCACCACAAAAGATTCTACTGATTTTATTTTAAGTAGCTCTAAAAAAATGGCGGCTACGATTACACCACAACATCTTTTATTGAATAGAAATCATATGTTTGTAGGTGGTATCAATCCACATCATTACTGTCTACCTATTTTAAAAAGAGAAGCGCATCGACAAGCACTTTTAAGCGTAGCATCATCAGGCAATCCAAAATTCTTTTTAGGTACTGATAGTGCGCCTCACCTAAAATCGACAAAAGAAAATGCTTGCGGTTGCGCAGGTATTTTTTCTGCGGCAAGCGCTATTGAGCTTTATGCTGTAGTATTTGATGAGCTCAATGCGCTTGATAAATTAGAAGGTTTTGCAAGTTTTTACGGTGCCGATTTCTACGGATTAGAAAGAAATAAATCATCAATCAATCTTATTAAAGAAGATTGGGCTGTGCCTGAAAAAATTACTGTAGGTGATGAAGCAATTATTCCGCTATATGCTGGAAGAAAAATTTCTTGGCGATTAATATAGTTTTTTATTATGAAATCAATTGCCATCATTGATGTTAATAACTTCTATGTCAGCTGTGAAAGAGTATTTAACCCTAAGCTAGAAAATAAACCCGTTGTGGTATTAAGTAATAATGATGGATGTGCTATCTCTCGCTCAAATGAGGCTAAAGCACTTGGCATTAAAATGGGGGCGCCTTGGTTTAAGCTTAAAGAGTTTGCCAAACAAAAAAACGTCACAGCGCTCTCATCTAACTACACACTCTATTTAGATATGAGTCATCGTGTGATGACATTACTTTCTAAATTTAGTCCTGAGCAAGAAATTTATTCTATAGATGAATCATTTTTAGATTTAACTTCATTTAAATCTAAAGACCTTATTCAGTATGGTCAGCAAATTAAAACCAAGATAAAACAATGGACGGGACTTCCTGTATCTGTAGGTATAGGGGCTACTAAAACGCTATCTAAATTAGCCAATTATATTGCAAAGAAAAATTCTTCATTTAAAGGTGTATGTAATTTAAATATCATGGATCAAGATACACTTAAAACTTGGATGAGTCATATTCCAGTGAGTGAAGTGTGGGGCGTGGGTAGGTCATTAGCACCTAAACTTAATCAGCTTGGCATTATGACTGTTTTAGATTTAAAGCAAGCAGACCCCGATTATATTCGTCAACAATTTAGTATCGTTCTTGAAAAAACTGTACGTGAATTGAATGGTGTGATGTGTATGAAATTAAAGGATGTAGAAGAGCCTAATAAAGAAATTATGGTGTCTCGTTCTTTCGGTAGACGAGTCAAAGAGAAACAGAAGCTCATAGAAGCTGTCACTTCATATACAAGTCGAGCGGCTGAAAGAATGAGAAAACAAGAGTCAGTAGCTACTTCTATTTATGTTTACATCAGAACAAGCCCGCATGATGATAAGAAACAATATGCGAACGGAGTCAATATTCCATTATTTCAACCAAGTGATGATTCCATGGTATTAACTAATGCTGCTTTATTGGGATTGGATTATATTTATCGTGACGGTTTTGATTATCAAAAAGCAGGCGTCACGCTTTGTAATTTAACTTCTAAACATAAAATGCAAGGTAATTTATTTAACAACACAATTTCTCATTCACGCATGAAAATTATGGATACCATCAATCAAAGATGGAAAGGTAAATTAAAGTTAGGTAGTGAAGGTGTCTTAAAAGAATGGGAAATGAAAGCTCAATTCAAATCGAGAAATTACACGACAAATTGGGATCAGTTAATAATTGCGAATTAAATTAGAGAAAAACTAACCAAGATCTCTTTTTCCAGTTGATTGATGAATTCAAAACACTCAATTTATAGAAAGAATTTGTAAACTTTTGATAATAAAAAAAGCTCATTTTTGAGATATGTTAAAATCTGTGTGAAGCTGACTAGACAGTCGCTGCTTGTTAACTCAAGGAGAGGAAAGTCCGGGCTCCATAGAGCGGAGTGACGGCTAACGGCCGTACGTTGCGAAACGAGGAATAGGGCCACAGAGACGAGCGTATTTAGTTACGGTGAAACGCGGTAACCTCCACTCGGAGCAAAGTCAAATAGGGTAGTAATAGCACGGCTCGTGTTGCTACCGGGTAGACTGCTTGAGTGCATGAGTAATCATGTGCCTAGATGAATGACTGTCCACGACAGAACCCGGCTTATCGGTTGGCTTCAACTTTTTTTAAAAAACCCTAGTTTTACCCCCTCCAAACCCTTGTTGTATATGAAAAAACTCTCCAAAAAAGAACTTGCATAGCTCTTTTTTATTATCTATAGTGTCACTAGTGGAAAAAAGTGGTTTTTTGTGGGAAATTTCTAAGTAGAACTAAGGGTATTTAGTAATTTCCCACTTTTTTTGAATTGAACAATGGGTCGGGAATTATGTTTAGAGGCGCTAATCTCTTGAATATTGATGCTAAGGGCAGAATTGCAATGCCTACAAAGCATCGCGAGATTTTGCTTGTCCAATCTTCAGGCGACTTAGTTATCACAGCACACCCCCATGGATGTTTGTTGATTTATCCCCAAATAGCCTGGGAACCTATCCAGTCAAAAATTATGGCACTTTCGAGCTTTGATAAAAAATCGAGTGCTTTGCAAAGACTGCTTGTAGGGTATGCAGAAGACATATCGCTTGATACAGCAGGTAGATTGCTTCTTTCTCAGGTATTAAGAGAATTTGCAAGCATAGACAAACAAGTGATGTTAGTGGGTCAAGGCAGCCATTTTGAACTTTGGGATAAAGAAGCTTGGGATCAACAAATGCAAAATGCTACACAACAAGACGCTTCAAGTATGCCGATTGAGCTCGAAGGATTCTCCCTTTAATGATGCTAATTAATTTAATGATTCATGAATCAAGCCCAACCTAATTCAAATCATGAGCATATTACTGTTCTTTTACATGAAGCGGTTGAGCATTTAGTTTTAAAGAAAGATGGCGTCTATGTGGATTGCACTTTTGGGCGGGGTGGTCACAGCAAATTAATTTTAGAAAAGTTAAATCAGGAAGGCAGGCTAATCGCGATCGATCGAGATAAAACTGCTTATGAGGAAGGTTTAAAAATTAAAGATGCGAGATTTGAAATCGTTCACACACATTTTTCTGAGATCGATGAAGTATTAGAGGCAAAAGGCATTTCGAAAGTAGATGGCGTACTTCTTGATTTGGGTATCTCATCACCACAAATTGATGAAGGTGATCGTGGATTTAGTTTTAGATTTGATGCCTATTTAGATATGCGAATGGATCAAACGAAAGGTATAACTGCCGCCGAAGTTCTAAAAAATATTGAACAAAAAGAATTAGAAAAAATTTTAAAAGAATATGGCGAAGAAAAATTTGCCAGAAGAATTTCGACTGCAATTATAAAAGAGCGGGAAGAAGTAGGTTCGATTGAGACGACAAAACAGCTTGCAAAAATTGTAGCAGACCATATGCCTAAAAAAGAAATTGGACAAGATCCTGCCACAAGAACATTTCAGGCATTGAGGATTTATGTCAATCGCGAACTAGAAGAATTACAAGAAGTGTTACCTAAGATTTTAGAGCGATTAAAAACAGGCGGCATGATGGTGGTGATCAGTTTTCACTCACTCGAGGATAGAATTGTGAAGCAGTTTATTAATGATGAAAAAAATAGAGATACATTGCCATCTAATTTTCCAATTAGAAGTGAAGATTTGCCGAAGCCTCGATTAAATATTGTGACAAAACCTATTAGACCG
>DATCVG010000041.1:0-32517 GCA_036567085.1 Candidatus Methylopumilus sp. | reverse complement strand
CAATAATACAGCCAATGCCAAGCAGTGTTAAATCTAGTGCACTTAAGCATTTTTTTAGATGAGCCGGATGTTTATGGTTTATATGTTTTTTTCTCAAAATTTTTGCAAATAGATTATTCATGACCCAACCAATCTTTATTTGTTAAAAAATATGTGTATAACTTTTCTTCTTTACTGCCTGATTCTGGTTTCCAATCATATTTCCATTGAACCATCGGTGGCATAGACATTAAAATTGATTCAGTTCGGCCATTAGATTGCAAACCAAATAAAGTGCCACGATCAAATATTAAATTAAATTCCACATAACGACCACGTCGATAAAGTTGAAAGCTTCTTTCTTTTTCTGTGTAATAAGTATCTTTTCTTTTTTGAAGAATAGGTAGGTATGCATTTAAAAAAACATCTCCTACAGATTTATTTAAATTAAAAGATTTATCAAAACCTAATTGATTAAAGTCATCGTAAAAAATACCTCCAATACCTCTAGGCTCGTTACGGTGTTTTAGGTAAAAGTATTCATCACAATTTTTTTTAAATTTCGAGTACAGTTTTTTGTCGTAATGATCAAGCATAGTTTTAAGTGTTTGGTGAAAATGAATGGCATCTTCGTCAAAGCCATAATAAGGAGTTAAATCCATACCACCTCCAAACCACCAAATATCCTCAAGACTTTCTTTTTTTGCAATAAAAAATCTTACATTCATATGCACTGTAGGGGCGTAAGGATTTTTAGGATGCAAGACAAGAGAAAGACCCATAGCTTCCCACTTTCTATTTGCTGCTTCTGGATGAGCAACGCTTGCTGAGCGTGGCAGCTTATCACCCAAAACATGAGAAAATCCAACGCCTGCCCTTTCAAATACATTGCCATTTTCTAAAATGCAAGAAGTGCCGCCTCCACCTTCTTTTCGTTGCCATGAATCATTAATAAAATTTTTTCCATCAACAAGCTGAAGTGTTTCAACAATCTTTATTTGAAGGTTGTTAAAGTACTCATAAACTACATTTGAATTAATCATTTTATTTTCCTTGATACAGGATTCATTGTCCCAGTCTACAAAAACAACTTAAATACTGGATTAAGTTTTGATGAGTCAATTTAATTATTATCTAACGCTCTGAAACCTATATCTTTTCGATATTGCGCTCCATTAAATTTGACAGTATTGATAGCCTCATAAGCTTTTGATTGAGCTTCTTTGACAGAATAACCAAGCGCTGTAACAGCCAATACCCTACCTCCAGAAGTGAGAAGTTTATTATCTTTAAACATTGTGCCTGCATGAAAAATATAAGTATCAGAAATGATACGGTCTTCAATATGAATTTCTTCATTTAATTCTGGAGTTTCAGGGTAGCCTGCTGAAGCTAAAACGACAGCTAGTGCTGTTCTTTTATCCCATTCAATTTCTGTTGAGTCAAGATGTCCAGTTGATGATTTGTAAAGTATTTCAAAAAAATCACTTTTAAGCCTCATCAGAATGGGTTGAGTTTCAGGATCTCCCATTCGACAATTGTATTCCAATGTTTTTACTTCACCTTTTTTGGTAATCATTAATCCTGCGTAGAGAAATCCAGTAAAAGGAATACCATCATTAGCCATACCATGGATGGTCGGGTAGATAATTTCTTTCATAACTTTAGAGTAAATTTCATCAGTAACTATAGGCGCGGGTGAATATGCCCCCATACCGCCGGTGTTAGGCCCCATATCTTGATCTAGAAGCCTTTTATGATCTTGGCTCGTTGCAAGTGGCAAAATTGTTTTACCATCACAGATGACCATAAAGCTAGCTTCTTCACCTTCAAGAAATTCTTCAATAATAACCTTGGCTCCAGCATCACCAAATCTATTATCTACAAGCATAAAGTCGATTGCATCATGAGCTTCTTTTAAAGTCATAGCGACGATGACACCTTTTCCTGAAGCTAATCCATCTGCCTTAATTACAATAGGCGCACCTTCCTTATCAACATAGCTATGGGCTTCATCAGGCATTTTAAATGTTTTATATTTTGCAGTAGGGATTTTGTGTCTATACATGAAATCTTTAGCAAAATCTTTAGAGCTTTCAAGTTGAGCAGCTTTTTGAGTGGGCCCAAAAATATTTAAATGTTTAGATCGAAATAAATCAACAATACCTCTAGAAAGAGGTAGTTCTGGGCCAATGATAGTCAAGTCAATTTTTTCTTCAATTGCAAAATCTGCAAGAAGATTAATATCAATCAGATCAATATTTTTGAATTTTGGATTGAGGTGAGTTCCCCCGTTACCTGGCGCAACAAAAACAGAATTTACTTTGTTACTTTGGGAAAGTTTCCATGCCATTGCATGCTCTCTGCCGCCACTTCCAATGACTAGAACTTTCATAAATTAATGCCTAAAGTGACGATATCCAGTAAATAACATGACGAGACCTAATTCGTCGGCAGCAGAGACGACTTCTTCATCTCTAAGACTTCCGCCAGGTTGAATGACGCATTTTGCCCCAGCCGCGGCCAGCACATCAATACCATCTCTAAAAGGAAAGAATGCGTCTGAAGCGACGACTGAATTTGTTAGGTCAAGATTTGCATTATGAGCTTTGATCGATGCAATTTTGGTGCTGTCTACTCTGCTCATTTGGCCTGCACCGATTCCTAATGTTTGATTATTTTTACAAAATACAATCGCATTTGATTTGACATATTTAGCAACGCGCCATGCAAAAAGCATGTCTTCCATTTGCTCCTTATTAGGTTTGAGTTTCGAAACTACTTTGCAATGATCCATATCGATATTAAAATTATCGGGCGACTGAACTAATAAACCACCACCAATTTTTTTTAATTCAAAAGCATTAAAGTTGTTATCTAATGTAACTTCTAACAATCTGATATTTGGTTTTGATTCAAATACTTTTAGTGACTCAAGATTGTAAGATGGAGCAATTACAACTTCTACAAATTGTGTAATAATTTGAGATGCAGTATTTATATCTATAGATGTGTTGCAAGCAATAATGCCGCCAAATGCAGAAGTTGGATCAGTTAGAAATGCTTTTTTATAAGCGTCCAATAAGTTTTTAGAGGATCCTACTCCGCATGGATTGGCATGTTTTACGATGACGCAAGAAGGAAGCTTAAAGCTTTTAACACATTCCCATGCTGTATCTGCATCATTTAAGTTGTTGTATGAAAGTTCTTTACCCTGTAATTGTTTAAAGCTTGCCAACGAACCTTTATTAGCTATTTCATCAACATAGAAAGATGCACTTTGATGCGGATTCTCGCCGTAACGTAATTCCATTTTTTTGTTAAATACGAGATTAAGTTTATTGGGGTAAGTTACACTTTTATTTGTATCTAAACCATTAAGATAATTTGAAATGGCTGAATCATACTTCGCAGTATGTTCAAAAGCTTTTTTAGCCAAATTAAATCTGCATTCTAGATTAAGTGCGCCATCATTTTGCTTTAAGGCATCTTCAATCATTTTATAATCCGAGGCATCAGTGACTACAGCTACACCATTATAATTTTTAGCTGACGATCTAATCATTGCTGGACCACCGATATCTATATTTTCAATAGCTTCAGAAAGAGGACAATTTTCTTTGGATATGGTTGCTTCGAATGGGTACAAGTTCACGACCACCAAATCAATTAAAGGAATATTAGATTTATTCATCGTTTGTAGATGTTTTTCGTCATCTCTTTTTCCGAGGATGCCGCCATGTATCTTTGGATGAAGTGTTTTTACTCTCCCATCAAGCATTTCAGGGAAACCTGTATAATCACTGACCTCGATGACAGGAATATTATTGTCAGCCAATAATTTTGCCGTACCTCCAGTAGATAAAATTTCAACATTAAATTTAATGAGCGTCTTAGCGAAATCGATAATGCCTTTTTTGTCTGATACGCTTATAAGAGCTCTTTTTATTTTAATCATGACTAGATATCAATCTTATGTTGTTTTAATTTTTTTCTGAGTGTATTCCTATTAAGACCAAGAATTTCTGCAGCTTTACTCTGATTACCTTTTGAAATGCCCATAATATAAGTTAATAGAGGCTTCTCTACTATACCAATGACCATATCGTAAACATTCGTTGGATGCTCGCCGTCCAAGTCTTTGAAGTATTGATCTAAAGATTCGTTTACACAATCTGGAATATCTGTTTTCTTTTCCATTAAGTTACCAACATTTCTTCTTCGTACTTTATATATGGCGATTCGATCGAAAGAAAATTAAAATAATCTTCGATCGTTTTAATTTGTGCATCGATTGTTTCAATTGTATTCATATGGTGTCTAAAATTTGCAGAATTTTTTAATCCTTTTGTGTACCAAGAGATATGTTTTCTTGCAATTTTTAATCCTGCGTTTTCACCATAAAAATCATAAAGCTCTTTCACATGAGCAATCGTAATATTTTTGATTTCATTAGTAGATGGATTATCTAAATGCTTTCCTGTTTTAAGATAGTGATCAATTTCTCTAAAAATCCAAGGTTTACCTTGGGCAGCTCTTCCGATCATTACCCCATCTACACCTGTGTAGTCCAAAACAAATTTAGCTTTTTCTGGTGAAGTAATATCACCATTCGCAATAACGGGAATTTTGACTGACTGTTTTACTTCGGCGATGGTGTCATACTCAGCATCACCCATATACAAACAAGCTCTTGTTCTGCCATGAATGGCTAATGCTTTAATGCCAATGTCTTCGGCAATTTTTGCAATTTCTATCGCATTACGATTTTTAGTATCCCAACCAGTTCTTATTTTTAATGTGACAGGAACATCTACAGATTTAACCACGGAAGATAATATTTTTTGTACAAGCGGCTCATCTTTGAGAAGTGCTGATCCTGCCATGACGTTACATATTTTTTTTGCAGGACATCCCATATTAATATCGATAATTTGAGCACCATGATCCACATTAAATTGAGCTGCATCAGCCATCATTTTTGGGTCAGCACCAGCAATTTGAACTGAGATTGGATCTACTTCACCTTCGTGATTTGCGCGACGAAGTGTTTTTTGACTACCGTATAAAAGTGAGTTTGATGTCACCATCTCACTTACCGCCATGCCAGCGCCAAACTTTTTACAAAGTTGACGGAAAGGACGGTCTGTGACGCCAGCCATGGGGGCGACGACGAGATTATTTTTAATGGAAATGGAGCCTATTTGCACTGTCTTTTATATTTACTTAGGGGAAGTTGCCTATTTTATAGGCAAATGGCTTTTTATAAAAGTGAAGACTTTAAATTACTTATGCCATTCATAGCCCAAATTGGCTATTTTTTCTTGTATTTCCAATATAGCTTTATTAACTAATTTTGATGAGCCTTTAACGCCAAGCTCGATAGTTTTTACAGGGTTTAATTTTGGCAGACTAAAAAGTTTAATTTCTGGATATTTTTTTACAATTTCATTCATCAAATCAATTAATTTACTCTCACTCACATCATTAATCCAAATCGAAGCTTCGGCAAAATCATTTTGATTTAATAATCCTTGATAATGTGTATTGAGAACCCATTCAACCATTGGCCATGCCATTTCTGGAAACCCTGGCAAAAAATGATGATGATTGATTTTAAATCCAGGTATTTTATTAATTTCATTTGGAATTAATAATGCACTATCTGGAATATCTGCCATCAAAACTCTTTTTGGATAAGCTTCATCACCAAAATGTTCTTCAATGAGTTTGACAGCTTCATTATTTCTGATTAATTGAAGATCAAAAGCTTCTGCTGCAGCTTGACGTGTGAAGTCATCTGGTGTTGCACCAATGCCGCCAAACGAGAAAACAATAGTCTTGGAGTTTGTTGACTCTTTGATAGATTGAATAATACTTTTCGAATCATCTTGAATATATTTCACCCAAGACAATGAAAGCTTATATTTTTTTAATGTTTTTTGTAAAAATTCGAAATGTTTATCTTGTCTTTTGCCTGATAAAATTTCATCGCCAATAATTAAAGCGCCGAATTCCATTTTAATGTGCCGCATCCCAGTTCAGTCCAACACCAATATCAACGATAAGAGGAATATCTAGTTTTGCAACACCCTCCATTAAGCGAGGTAATTCTTTTTGTAATATTTCAATTTCATTTTGGGGTACTTCAAACACAAGTTCATCATGTACTTGCATAATCATTCTTGTTTTTAAGTGCATATTTTGACATAGCCATTGATCAACAGCGATCATTGCTAATTTTATGAGGTCAGCTGCAGTGCCTTGCATTGGCGCATTAATCGCAGCTCTCTCTGCTGCAGATCTTCTAATACCATTCGAACCATTAATTTCTGGAATCCATAATCTCCTTCCAAAAAATGTTTCTACATAACCTTTATCTTTAGCAAATAATTTTGCATTTTCCATGTATTTTTTAACGCCAGGATATCGGGCAAAATAAGTTTCTATATAATTTGCGGCGGCGCTACGTTCAATGCTGAGTGATTTCGATAAACCAAAAACACTCATTCCATAGATCAATCCAAAATTAATAACTTTGGCATAACGTCTTTGTTCATTAGAAACGCTATTCAGCTCACACCCAAAGATTTCAGCTGCCGTAGATTTATGTATATCTTCATTATTCTTAAATGCATCAAGTAATCTTTTGTCTTGAGATAAGTGAGCCATAATTCTCAATTCGATTTGAGAATAGTCTGCAGATAAAATTGATGATCCTTTGTTTGCAATAAATGCTTCTCTTATTTTTCTACCTTCTAATGTTCTGATCGGGATATTTTGCAAATTAGGATCTGAACTTGCAAGGCGTCCTGTAATTGCCACTGCTTGGTTGTAGCTGGTATGAATGCGTCCAGTGTTAGGATTAATCATTTTTGGTAATTTATCTGTGTAAGTTGATTTGAGCTTAGACAGACTACGATGTTCAAGCAGAAGTTTAGGCAGAGGATAGTCAAGAGCTAATTCTTGCAAGACGTCTTCGTCAGTAGACGGAGCTCCTGAAGGTGTTTTTTTTAAAGACTTAATACCTAATTTGTTAAATAAAATATCTTGTAATTGTTTAGGTGATGCAAGGTTGAAAGGTTGTCCCGCTAATTGGTAAGCCTCCTCTTCAAGTAGCAGAATTTTTTTGCCAATTTCATGGCTTTGCTCATTTAATTTTTTATCATCTATAAGCACACCATTTCTTTCAATCTTTAAAAGTACTTCTGCGATGGGCATTTCAATACTTTCATAAATGAATTTTAGTGATGCATCATTTTCAATTACAGGATTAAAAAATTGATTTAATTGCAAAGTAATATCAGCATCTTCAGATGAATAATGAGATGCCACATCAATATCGACCTCATTAAACCTAAGTTGATTCACACCTTTGCCAGCAACCTCCTCGTAACTCACACAAGTATGTCCGAGATGCCTTAAGCTTAGATTATCCATACCATGACTTTGATGACTTTCTGTCACATAGCTTTGTAGCATCGTATCGTGCTTAATTCCTTTAAGACATATACCGTGGTTTAAAAAAACATGCGCATCATACTTTATGTTTTGTCCAATTTTCTTAATCTTTTCATCCTCTAAAATGGGCTTCAATAAATTTAATGTAGTATTAAGTGATAACTGTTGAGGAGCTCCAGGATAATCATGTGCTAAAGGAATGTAGGCTGCTTCCCCTGGAGTCACTGCCATAGATATACCTACAATTTTTGCTTGCATTGGGTCGAGAGAGTTTGTTTCCGTGTCGACACAAACATATTTTTTTTCTTCAATTTTTTCTAGCCATGCATGTAATAAAGTTTCTTCAAATATTGTGTCGTATTTAATTTTAGAAATAAAATGACTTGGTGATTGAATGGATGATTTTTCTTCATCACTTTTACTTGATGAAATTACCTGAGGGCTACCTTCTTTAATTTCATTAAGCCAATTCTTAAATTCAAACCTTTGGTATAAATTTTCTAACGCGGATGAGTCTTGTTTTTTCGGTTTCAAATTGTCCCAATTTTTATTGATATCTAAATCACATCGAATCGTAATAAGATCCTTAGCTTTAGGAATCCAATCGAGCGCTTTTCTTAAATTTTCGCCGACTACCCCTGAGAATTCAGAGGCATGCATTACGATATTGTCGAGCGTTTGATATTCATTAAGCCATTTCAATGCAGTTTTAGGACCTACCTTTTCAACACCGGGCACGTTATCTGAGGTGTCACCAATAAGTGTTAGATAATCAATAATTTGGCTAGGCATCAACCCAAATTTATTTTTGACGCCTTCGATATCAAGTTTTTCGTTCGTCATCGTATTAATTAAAGTGACATGATCATTTACAAGTTGAGCTAAATCCTTATCGCCTGTAGAAACGACAACATTAAATTGATGTTGGGTAGCTTCTTTGCATAATGTACCAATTACATCATCAGCTTCAACACCTTCTTGAATAATAATAGGCCAGCCCATCGCTGTAATTGCTTCATGAAGCGGTTGGATTTGAGCTCTTAAATCATCAGGCATCGCTGAGCGATTAGCTTTATACTCAGGGTATAGATCATTTCTGAAAGTTTTTCCTTTTGCATCAAAAACGCAAGCGCTATAATCTGAAGGAAACTCTTTATGAAGTTTTCGGAGCATATTTAAAACGCCGTAAATAGCCCCAGTAGGTTCTTGGCGACTGTTTCTAAGATCTGGCAATCCGTGAAATGCCCGATAGAGATAAGAAGAGCCATCGACCAATAATAGTGTTTTCATAATTTAATTTTGAAAGTTTTTATGTCAGCAGATAAAAAGATACCTAAATTTAATGGCCCAGAATTATTTGATGAAACCCATAACGAAAGCGAATCCTGGTATGCATTTGAAATTATGTCAGAATTTGTTGGTGCTACCGAGAAACTTAAAAAAATAACGCCTGCCGTATCTGTGTTTGGCAGTGCTAGGGTTAGCGAAGACAACCCCTACTACAAACTCACCGTTGATATAGCAGAGGTTCTATCTAATGCAGGATTTAGCGTCATTTCTGGCGGCGGTCCTGGTCTCATGGAAGCAGTTAATAAAGGAGCTTCTTTAGGCAAGGGGCCTAGCATTGGCCTTAATATCAACTTACCTCACGAACAAAAGCCAAATGAATACCAAGACATTTCAATCAATTTTAAATATTTCTTTATGCGAAAAGTCATGTTTATTAAGTATGCTTCAGCATACGTAGTTTTACCTGGTGGGTTTGGAACTTTGGATGAATTAATGGAAGTGATTACTCTTATTCAAACCGGTAAATCAAGAAAAATCCCTATTATTTTAGTTGGTAAGGAGTTTTGGTCTGGTCTGCTAGTTTGGTTAAAAGATAAAATTGTAAAAGAGGGTATGGCGCAAGAAAAAGACTTGGATTTGATTCAAATTCTTGAGGAGCCCAAAGAGATTGTGGATGCGATATTTAATCATTATGAATCTATTGGTTTTACGTTAACGCCGGCGGAACGAAAAGCTCAGCTTTATTTATAAATTGTCAAATAAACCATACCATCTATAGGTTTTTTGCTAGAATCTTGTCTATGATGATACAAAATACAATCAAAACTTTCTTGTTAGCAACCGCCCTCATAAGTTTAAATGCCATAGCTGAAAAAAAGCTCGAGCCATTAGAGGAAGTGAAGCCACCACCAAAGAATTTTGAAAGTGATATTGTGGAAGAGCCTCAAATCACTATCACTAAAAAAGGTGAAGATACCGTTGAGGAATACCGTATTAATGGCGAGCTTTATATGATGAAAGTCACGCCCCCTGCTGGCGGACCTGCATATTATTTGTTGAAGGAAGATCAAAATGGTGGTTGGGCAAAATATGACGGCCCAAGTCAGCCCGTGACTGTGCCTAAATGGGTAATATTTAGATTCTAAATTTTTTTGAAAGGGCTTTTAGGCCCTTTTTTTTATGTCCGTCTATACATCAGTTAATATTGAAGAATTAAAAATTTGGCTTAAAGATTATGCTTTAGGCGATCTTACCGATTATCAAGGTATTAAATCTGGTATCACGAATACCAACTATTTTTTGATGACAGCGCATGATCGTTTTGTGCTAACACTGTTCGAAAAAAATACGATAGAAGACCTACCTTATTTTGTAGATCTTATGGCTCATTTAGCAGAGTATTCGTTTTTATGTCCTAAGCCAATTTTCAAGAAAAATGGTACAGCTTTAAGTATTTTAAAAAATAAACCTGCTTTAATTGTGACGTGCTTAAAAGGGAAAGAACTCTCAAAACCCGAAGTCAATCATTGCGCAGCTGTAGGTAAAAGTTTAGCAGAACTCCATGTGAAATCAGCTAATTTTGAGTCCCAACATCAAAACACAAGAGATCTTAACTGGATCAAAAAAACCGCTGACTCTTTATTTAATGTGTTACCTCAAGATGAGAACCAATTACTCAAAGAAGAAATTCTTTACCAAGACAAACAAGATTATAAACTTCCTAAATCTACAATTCATGGAGACTTATTCAGGGATAACGTGCTCTTTTTAAATGATGAGGTAACAGGCTTTATAGACTTCTATTATGCATGCACAGATTTTATTATTTTAGATGTGGCAATTGCTGTGAACGATTGGTGTGTGAATGATGATGGTTCTTTTGATAAGGATAGATTGAATGCTTTCCTAGATGCCTACAAAAAAATAAGACCATTTAATGATGATGAAAATCAAGCTTGGAATAATATTTTGAGATTAGCGTCTCTTAGATTTTGGGTCTCCAGGCTTAATGATTTCTATTATGCAGAAGAGGGTGAACTAACTTACACGAAGGATCCCAATCATTTTAAGAAAATTTTAAAGCAACGTATTAGTGAATAAATTTTAAGGTTAATTAATATGAAAAAAATTACATTCCGAGATTCTATTCGTTGGAATAAAGAAAGTTTTGTGCTTTTTAAAAAAACACCAAATCAATCATTGATGCTGAGCCTGGCATATCTTTTTATTTTTATGCTTTTGCCTTCAATGCCTATAGTTCAAGTTTTTTCAATTGTATCTATTTTAATTTGGCCAATATTTTTAGTATTTGCAGTGAACTTCTATAAGATTCATGACAAGAATAAGTCTGAAAAATTTTTAGCGGTATATGAAAAAATTAAACCCAAGCTAGCTACATTGTTAACACTTGGCCTGATCTGCTTAACTTATGCTGGCCTAGTCACGATGGTTTTAAATTCTGAAATGCAAGAATTTATTAAATTATCAGAAAACAATAATGAGTTAGTTAGCGTGATTAATAATTTTTTACCAATGATAGGAAAATTAATCCTACTATTACTTCCATTGCTTATGGCGACATGGTTTTCACCGATGCTAATCGTTTATAACCACTATTCACTCTTTAAGTCGATTAAATCAAGTATTGCGGGATGCTTAATGTATATTGCCCCATTAGGCCTTTCATGGCTAATTTTTTCAACAACAGCGATATTATTTATGTTGTCTTGTGGATTGTTAATTGGGTCTCTAGCTTCGTTCTTTCCTTCGATCGGACCTTCATTGATGGGCGCGATTATTTTCTTTGCACTACTTGTAATTACATCTGTGATGTTTGCATTTCAATACATCAGTTACCGTGATATTTTTAAGTCAGCTAAAAGCTATTAACATTTAAAAAGTTTTGCGTATTCCATGGCAAGCCATTTTGTGCCTGCTTTATTAAATTTAATTTGAATTCTTAAGTCGTCCGAATTGCCTTCATAACCTAAAACTGTTCCTTGGCCAAATTTTTCATGCATGACAGATTCACCGATTCGCCAAGTATGCTTCTGCTGATTAGGTTGTGGGTAATTCTCCTCAATTTGATCCACATTATTTTTAAAACTAATAGTATTAATGTTTTTAACAAGACTCTCAGGAATCTCTTCTAAAAATCTTGACGGCATTCCGTATCTCGTTTGGCCGTGAAGCATTCTTGATAGCGCATAACTTAAATATAATTTTGAACGAGCTCTTGTTACAGCAACATACATAAGTCTTCTCTCCTCTTCAAGACCTTTGGATTCGAATAAGCTTTGTTCATGAGGACATAATCCTTCTTCAAGACCAGAAATAAATACTACGTCAAATTCCAAGCCTTTAGATGAGTGAATCGTCATGAGCTGGATAGCATCTACACCTTCACTGGCTTGCATATCACCACTTTCTAAAGAAGAATAATTCAAAAAATCTCCAAGTGGGTTTAAAGATTCATTATTGTCATTATTTAGAAAAGTTGCGGCAGCAGAAACTAATTCATTTAAGTTAGAAACTCTGTCTAGACCATCTTTTTCATTGGTATAGTGATCTTTAAGTCCTGATTCGTTGATAATAAGATCAATCATTTGAGGAAGAGTAAGTCCTTCAAAACTATTTTCAATATGTTTTATGAGGTGTATAAAATAAGGCAAACCCTTTTTAATTGCAGGCGCTTGATCTGATGATTTCTGTGCGGCATCCCATAAACTACAACCATCACGCCTAGAAATGTCTTGAAGACTCTCTAGTGATCGACTTCCAATGCCACGCGTTGGAAAATTTACAATTCTCAAAAATGCACTGTCATCATTTTTATTTGCAATAAGTCTTAGATAAGCGATGGCGTGTTTAATTTCAGCACGTTCGAAGAAACGTAAACCACCATAGACGCGATAAGGTAGGTTAGATGAAAAAATATTATGCTCGAGAACACGAGACTGAGCATTGCTTCTATAAAGAATAGCAATATGATTAAGAGAGATGCCTTCTCTATGAAGCATTTTGATTTCATCTACTATAAATTTAGCTTCATCAATATCAGTATAGCCAGTATATATTTTAATAGGGTCGCCTTCTCCGGCTGATGTCCATAAGTTCTTGCCTAATCGATTTTTATTGTGATCAATGATCGCATTAGCTGTATTAAGGATATTACTTTTAGATCTGTAGTTTTGTTCGAGCTTAATAATTTGTTTCACATGAAAATCTCTTTCCATATCTTTCATATTTCCAACTCTTGCACCTCTAAAACTATAGATAGATTGATCATCATCTCCTACAGCAAATACAAAACTGCTATTACCCGCAAGAAGCTTTAACCACTTATATTGAAGCTCGCTTGTGTCTTGAAATTCATCAATCAGAATATGTTTAAATCGATCTTGATAGTGCTGACGTATCGCCATATTTTTTTCAAAAAGCTCATAGCATCTTAAAAGTAATTCACCAAAATCAACCAAGCCTTCTTTCTGACATTGCTTTTCATATTCAAGATATATTTCATTTAATTTTTTTGAATGCGTGTCATAAGTATCTACATTAGCAGCTCTCATTCCTTCATCTTTACATCCATTAATATAGTGTTGCACTTGTTTTGGCGCATAAGTTTCATCATCAACATTCATGGTTTTCATAGTTCTCTTGATGAGTGATAACTGGTCCTGACTATCTAGAATCTGAAATGTATCAGGCAAGTCTGCATCTCTTGCGTGTGTTTTAAGAAATCGATTACATAAACCATGAAATGTGCCTACCCACATACCTCGTGTATTAATGGGAAGCTGCATGGTGATTCTTTGAAGCATTTCTTTTGCAGCTTTATTGGTAAATGTCACAGCAATAAGTCCAAAGGGACTCACCACATTCGTTTGGATGAGCCATGAAATTCTGGAAGTTAATACTTTGGTTTTGCCACTTCCCGCACCAGCTAAAATGAGTGCAGATTCATTTTGAAGCGTGACAGCTTCAATTTGTTTCTCATTTAGATCTTTGAATTGATTTTGATTGGTTAGAGATGCATTCATGAGGTGTAATGCTATCCTAAATTATTGGAAGATAAAAAAAAGATTAAAAAAAAGACCTCCTAAGAGGCCTTTTCTTATTGATGCTTGTGAGTTACATCATGCCACCCATGCCACCCATGCCACCCATGCCACCCATATCGCCTCCGCCCATTGCTGGAGCGTCATCTTTAGGTAGTTCAGCTACCATACAGTCAGTTGTTAACATGAGACCTGCGATAGATGCTGCATGTTGTAATGCAGAGCGAGTAACTTTAGTTGGATCTAAAACACCCATCTCAACCATATCGCCATAAGTTTCATTTGCAGCGTTAAAACCATAGTTACCTTTACCAGCTACTACGTTGTTAACTACTACTGATGGTTCTACGCCAGCATTTGCAACGATTTGTCTTAAAGGCTCTTCAACAGCACGAAGTACGATTCGAATACCTGCTTCTTGGTCTGCATTTTCACCTTTGACTTTAGCAATCGCATCACGAGCTCTAATTAAAGCAACGCCACCACCAGCTACGATACCTTCTTCAACAGCTGCTCTTGTTGCGTGAAGAGCATCTTCAACACGCGCTTTCTTTTCTTTCATTTCAATTTCAGTCGTTGCACCTACTTTAATTACAGCAACCCCACCTGCGAGTTTTGCAACACGTTCTTGAAGTTTTTCTTTATCGTAATCACTTGTCGCTTCTTCGATTTGTGTTTTGATTTGGGCAATACGTGACTTAATATTTTTTTCGTCACCCGTGCCATCGATGATGATGGTATTTTCTTTGCCCACTTCAATTCTTTTTGCTTGACCTAAATCTTCAATCTTAATTGTTTCTAATTTCAGACCTACTTCATCCGAAATTACTGTGCCACCGGTAAGAATTGCAATATCTTCAAGCATTGCTTTTCTTCTATCACCAAAACCAGGGGCTTTAACTGCAACAGTTTTTAAGATGCCGCGAATGTTATTGACCACTAAAGTTGCAAGCGCTTCTCCTTCTATATCTTCAGCGATAATAAGGAGAGGGCGGCTTGATTTAGCTACTTGCTCAAGAGCTGGAAGAAGATCTCTAATGTTAGAGATTTTTTTGTCATGCAATAAAACATATGGATTTTCTAATAATGCAATTTGACGATCTGCATTATTAATAAAGTAAGGTGAAAGATATCCACGATCGAATTGCATACCTTCTACAACGTCAAGCTCATTTGTTAAGCCTGATCCATCTTCTACAGTGATCACACCTTCTTTGCCTACCTTGTCCATTGCGTCTGCAATGATTTGTCCAATCGAGTGATCAGAGTTGGCAGAGATGGAGCCTACTTGAGCAATTTCCTTGCTTGTTGTACATGGTTTACTTAATTTTTTAAGTTCAGCAACGCCGCCTTCAACAGCTTTGTCGATACCTCTTTTAAGATCCATAGGGTTCATACCCGCTGCGACTGATTTCATACCTTCGCGAATAATAGCTTGGGCTAATACAGTTGCAGTTGTTGTTCCGTCACCTGCAATATCAGAGGTTTTAGATGCAACTTCTTTAACCATTTGCGCGCCCATATTTTCAAACTTATCTTTAAGTTCGATTTCTTTTGCGACTGATACACCATCTTTAGTAATTGTAGGTGCGCCGAATGAACGCTCTAAAACAACATTTCTTCCTTTAGGGCCAAGTGTAACTTTCACTGCGTTCGCTAAAATATTTACACCGGTAATCATCTTTTGGCGAACGTCGTCACCAAATCTTACGTCTTTTGCTGCCATTTTTATTTCTCCAAAATATTTATGAATGAATGTTTAAGGCTTTATTCAACAATGCCCATGATGTCTTCTTCACGCATCACAAGTAGCTCTTCGCCGTCAACTTTAACGGCTTGGCCAGCGTATTTTCCAAATAAAACTTTGTCGCCTACTTTGACGTCTAGTTTTTTAACACTGCCATCTTCGAGAATTTTTCCATTACCTACGGCTTGAACTGTGCCTTGGTCTGGTTTTTCTGTTGCGCTGTCAGGGATAACAATGCCTGATGCTGTCGTACGTTCTTCTTCAAGACGCTTTACAATTACGCGGTCATGTAAAGGGCGAATTTTCATTTCATATTCTCCTAATAGTGTATTCTTTGAAAATTAATCAAAATCGAAAACATGAGTGATTAGCACTCAATGTCATAGAGTGCTAATAATAGGGACGAAAGTCTAAAATTTCAAGTGTTATTTCGTTAAATATCTGAATTTAAACATTATTTTTATATGAGCTATTACATAGAAAAGAAAAATTATCGAAAGCTAGGACAGTCGGATTTGCTTATTTCACCGATTACCTTGGGAACCATGACCTTTGGTGAACAAAACACGGAGTCCGAGGCATTTTTACAACTTGATTGGGCGGTATCACATGGTATTAATTTTATTGATACGGCTGAAATGTATCCCGTTCCTCCTAAAGAAAATACTTTTACGGCAACCGAAACAATCGTAGGTCATTGGTTAAAAAAACAAAAAAGGGAAGATATTGTTCTAGCAACTAAAGCTGCAGGTCCAAGAAGAGCGCTCAATTGGATTCGCAACGGACCTAAAGCTTTCGATGAAAAAAATTTACGTGAGGCAGTGGAGGGCTCTTTAAAAAGACTTCAAACAGATTATATCGATTTATATCAACTCCATTGGCCTGAAAGAAATGTGCCAATGTTTGGTCAGTATAAATTTGATCCTAGTGCCGAAGTGGAAGGCTCAAAATTAAAAGAGTGGGTGCCCATTCATGAACAACTGGAAGCATTAAATAGACTTGTGCAAGAAGGTAAGATTAAATATATCGGCATATCTAATGAGCAATCTTGGGGTGTGATGGAATTTATTCGTATTGCAAAAGAAAAGAAATTACCTCTCATAGCCTCGATTCAGAATTGTTACAACCTCATCAATAGAGGGTTGGAGTTTGGTATGACAGAAATTTTATATCGAGAAAAGATTGGCTTCCTAGCCTATTCACCCTTGGCGTTCGGACATCTCACCGGAAAGTATTTAAAGGATATTTATGCAAGAGGTCGCGTGACTCTATTTAAAGGGTTTGCTCAAAGATATGATAAGCCTAACGTATTTCCTGCTGTTAAAGCATATGAAGCATTGGCACTGAAACATGGCATGACCTTAACTGAGATGGCCTTAGCTTTTGCTTATCATCAGTGGTTTGTTACATCAACCATCATAGGCGCCACATCGCTTGATCAACTGAAAGAAAACATTGAAGCGTATGACATAAATCTTTCTAAAGAGTTGCTAGATGAAATTGAAGTCATTCATCTCTCCCACATGAACCCAGCGCCTTGATATATGAGGAATCAAAATTTCATCGATAGAAGCTTAAAAAGTTTGTGGAACCCATGCACACAAATGAAAATTCAAGAAAGTCAATCTACTATCCCTATTAAGCGCGGAGAGGGTGTTTGGCTATTTGACTATGATGATAAAAAATATTTAGATGCAATCAGCTCATGGTGGGTCAATTTATTCGGGCATAATCAAAGCGAAATTAAAAAATATATTACAGATCAGCTCGATCTTATTGAGCACGTCATGCTTGCAGGTTTAACTCATGAACCAGCCATAAAACTTTCTGAAAAATTAAGTCATCTCACAAACCTAGGCCATGCTTTTTACGGTAGCGACGGGTCTAATGCGATTGAAATTGCTATTAAGATGAGTGTGCATTATTGGAAGAATAAAGGTCAATCAAAGAAGAATAAAATAATTTATTTACAGAATAGCTACCATGGTGAAACGCTCGGCGCCTTGTCTGTGACAGATATTAAACTTTTTCGTAAAAACTATGCTTCATTAATAAAAAAAAATAATCCTATCAAAACGCCGGATTGGCGATATGCAGATAAAGGAGAAACAGCAGAATCCTTCGCATTAAGATGTATTCAAGATTTAGAAAGATATTTTCAAGATAATCATCAATATATAGCCGCTTTTATATTGGAGCCCCTTGTGCAATGTGCAACTGGAATGGGAATGTACCACTCCATTTATTTAGCAAAAGCCAGAGATCTTTGTACTCAATATCATATTCATCTGATTGACGATGAGATTGCAGTGGGGTTTGGAAGAACAGGAAAGATGTTTGCATTTGAACATGCTAATATAAAGCCTGATTTTATTTGTCTTTCAAAAGGATTAACCGGCGGCTTCCTTCCACTGTCAGCCGTGCTTACCACCGATAACGTTTATATGGCTTTTTACGAGGATAAGATAGAAAAAGGCTTTCTACACTCGCATAGCTACACTGGAAATCCACTCGCATGCAGTGCTGCGCTAGGCACAATAAATTATTTTGAAAATCATGATGTGATTAATCAAAATAGTAAAACTTCAGCTTATATTTCAGAGCGTATGAAGTCTCTATCAATATTACCAATTTCTAATTTAAGAAATATAGGAATGATATGGGCATTTGATCTTGATGGAGCCACAAAAAAGATAATTAAAAAAATAAGTTCAAAAGCCATGAATCGTGGTCTTTTAATAAGACCGATAGGCCATACTATTTATTTCATGCCACCTTATGTTATCAATCATGATGAAATAAATTTTATGATTGATACTACTCTTGAAGTTATTCAGTCATCCATATAAATATGCGAATACTACTTCTTATATTTCTCATATGGGTAAATCCAGTATTTGCAGATTTGGATATTGATACAATCAATAAAATATTGAATCGCTCAGAACTTTCAAAAGGTAATTACTCGCTTTATATTAAAAATATCTCTAAACGAAAAAAAATTTTTAGTTATAACGAACAAAAGGCATTCAATCCAGCCTCAGTGATGAAGTTAGTTTCGACATACGCCGGACTTCAGCTTTTGGGTCCTCAGTATCAATGGAAGACAGAAGTGCTTTATAAAGGCAACATAAAAAATAAACATCTATACGGCGATCTCATTATTAAAGGTTATGGCGATCCGACGCTTACTTATGCAGATTTTTCTGAAATTATTGAAAAAGTTCAACAAAAAGGCATTAAGTATATTCACGGTAATATCATTATTGATGAAAGCTTTTTTGGCGAACTAAAAAATCAAGACCTTATTGACGATAAAAAATATCGTGCATATAACGTAAATCCAAAATCTTTTGTAGTTAACGAAAATACAATCAATTTTAATTTTTCGATAATAAATGAAAAAATTTATATACAAACCTTTCCTGAAATCCCAACATTAAAAGTCATTAACCATTTAAAACTTACAGACCAGGACTGCAATGAATGGAAGGATGCTCTTGGTTACGAGGTAGAAACAAAATCTAATGTATCGGAAATTAGATTTAATGGTAGCTTCGATAAAGCATGTGAAAGTAAGGATATCAATTTATCCATATTAAGCGCCAATCGATTATCTAAAGATCTATTTGAAAAAATTTGGAAGACACATGGAGGAGTTATTGAGGGCGAGTTTAAAAATACATATCAAAATTTTAATGACACACATAAAATCTATGAGCATCAATCAAAGCCACTAAGTCTTGTTGTGCGAGATATAAATAAATATAGTCAAAATCTGATTGCCAGAAATTTATTACTCACCATACTCGCAGAAAATAATGGTAATCCAATCACTGAAAATGAAGCCGGAAGGTTTACGAAAGAGTCTTTAATGAAAGAAAAATTGAAACTGGATTCTCTTGAAATGGATAATGGCGCAGGGCTTTCAAGAAATGCAAAAATAAATGCAGGAGATTTAGGTTTCTTATTAGAAAAAGCATACAGTAACCTTTATATGCCTGAATTTATATCATCGCTTCCAAATATAGGTATTGATGGTACTTTGAAAAATAGAGGAAAAAAATTATCAGTCGCTAAGCATGCTTATTTAAAAACCGGCAGCATCCAAAATGTTAGTGCTATCGCAGGATATATTTTTGATAAAAATAATGATGTAAAAGTTTTTATATTTATGGCGAATGATCCTAAAGCAAGTGAATCAACTAAAATACAAGATGATCTGATTGAATGGACCTATCTTAATTAAACTTAAGGGAATCTTAATATGCGACATACGAACGTGTTTAAATTTATTTTAGTTTTTAGTGTTATTTTATTTAATATTGACTTAGCGTCTGCTGAGTCACAAATCTCACAAAAGGAAATTAAATTGGAAAAAAATATTACTACATTGGTTATTAAAGATACTGTTTTAGGCAATGGGCGACAAGCCGAAAAAGGCCTTGCTGTGACAGTGCATTACTCAGGTTGGTTATATGATCCGAATCAGAAAGATGGCAAGGGAAAAAAATTTGATAGCTCACTAGATCGCAATGACCCTTTCGTATTTAATTTAGGGGCTGGTCAAGTGATTCGAGGTTGGGATGATGGTGTGGATGGCATGAAAATTCATGGCAAAAGAACGCTTATCATTCCGCCAGATATGGGCTATGGCTCTCGCGGCGCTGGTGGTGTTATTCCCCCGAATGCTACTTTAATTTTTGATGTTGAGTTACTCGGAGTTAAGTAATGAAAGCTAGAGTTAAATGGATTGAAAATGTATGTTTCATAGGTGAGTCTGAGTCCAATCATTCAGTGATTCTTGATGGTCCCGAAGAATTGGGCGGCAGAAAACTAGGGATGCGACCTATGGAGATGTTGCTTATCGGCATGGGTGGATGCACATCATTTGATGTGGTCACGATCCTTAAGAAATCAAGACAAGCTATTAGTGATTGTTATGCTGAAATTGAAGCTGAAAGGGCTGAGACAATACCTAAAGTTTTTACTAAGATTCACATTCATTTTGTTCTAAAAGGTAAGGGCTTGGATAAAGATCAAGTTGAGCGCGCAATTAAATTATCAGCTGAAAAATATTGTTCAGCATCCATTATGCTGTCTAAGTCGGTGCAAATTACTCACGATTTCGAAATTAAAGAAGGTATCTAACTACTCAATTAATTTTTAATGATTTTTAAATCAAGGGGCTCTTCATTTTCCATAACGGTAAGAAGACGATCAATATTTGGATGCTTGCCAGGATTTTTTTGAGCATCTTCAGTATGTTCTGAATATAAATCAAGACCTTCAATTGCTGCATCAAGGGTAATAGCGCCAAAAATTTTCCAGAGATGTTGATAGACTTTTACGGAGCCTTGGCTCCCTGGTTTATTTTCGATAGTACCTATCAAAACATTATTTTTATAAATTTCGATACGATCAATGTGATCTGAATTGTCGAGTGTTAATAAAATATCATTAAATTTTTGCATTGATTAAATTTTTGCCGAGAGTGTTATCATCATTTTTGATGTTAATGACATAGCATTTTTGACCTGACGGGGTAATTCAGCGCCACCTAGTTCTTTTGCCTTGATTGCATGTTGTTCTTCGTCATCCGCCATAACTTCTAGTATTTTATTCGTCTTAAGATCTTTTTTAGAAATTTTCTTTAAATGACCTGTTAAATGTTGTGCTACTTGTCGTTCTGTTTCAGCTAGGAATCCTAAGTTATATTTTTCACCTAACGTGCTTGCAAAAGAGCCTATTAAAAAAGAGCCCATATACCACAAAGGATTGAGAAGGCTTGTTTTACCTCCTAATTCGTAGATCCTAGAATTACACCAATCAAGGTGATCGATTTCTTCTTTGGATGCTTTCTTTAAAGATTCGGCACCTTCACCATGTGAATTGAAAAGAAGTTGTCCGCTATATAAAGCTTGAGCGCAAACTTCACCTGTATGATTAACGCGCATCAGTTCGATCGTACGTTTTTTTTCGTCCTTGGTTAATTCAGTTTCTTTAATGTGAAGGTCAGGTCTCGGTCTTGAGCCTTTAGGTTTAGTAAATAAAACCTTTAGTCCCTTATCAAACTCAACGATAAGATCATCAATCATTTATTTTGAATAATCTGAAGGCCTTTGAGAATATTCATTGCTTCTTGGAATTGCTTATCCGCTTTACTTCCTGGCTCAATTGGGCCTGAGGGAGCATCAGAGGTCTTCTTTTTATCCTCTTCAGATTTTTTAACTGGCGAAGTTACAGGTTTGCTATCTTTATCTTTGGGAGCGACGTTGGCATCACTATCTTTTGGATTTGAGAGATGATTTGTCAGATCCGCTTCTTTGGTCATAAATGAAGGATCACTTCCATCATCAACGATAATGTCAGGCACAATACCTTTAGCCTGAATTGATCTCCCTTTAGGGGTGAAGTATCTTGCTGTTGTCATCTTAATGGCAGTACCGTTATTCATAGGCAGAATACTTTGTACAGACCCTTTACCAAAACTTTGCATGCCGACAATCAGGGCTCTCTTATGATCTTGGAGAGCACCTGCCACAATTTCAGATGCAGATGCAGATCCGTTATTTACTAAAACTGCCATAGGCGTTGATCTGATATCTTCCGGAAAGTCTTTAAGGTAATCATCTTTGCCGCCACCTTTAAGATAATTTTCAGGAGTTGCAGTAAGATGCATTTTTGAGTCTTGGGCACGGCCTTCTGTATAAACAACCAAATCACCCTTAGGCAAGAAAGCAGCAGAAACGCCAACTGCAGAATTTAATAAACCACCTGGATTATTTCTAAGATCAAGCAATATACCTTTTAAAGGGGCTTTATTTTGTTGACGAAGATTTTTTAAGAGTTTTGCTAAGTCTTCACCTGTATGCTCTTGAAATTGAGCGATACGAACATAAGCGTAATTAGCCTCAGATAGCTTTCCTTTAACACTTTGTGATTTGATAATAGCGCGTACTAAATTAAAAGTTAAAGGTTTGGTTTCACCTTTTCTTAATACGGTAAGTACAATGCTACTTCCGGGTTTGCCACGCATTTTTTTAACGGAGTCATTCAGTGATAAACCTTTTGTAGATGATTCATCTAATTTCATAATTAGGTCACCACTCTTTAGTCCTGCTTTATAAGCTGGGCTATCTTCAATGGGAGAGATAACTTTAACAAAACCATCTTCCATGCCGACTTCAATTCCAAGTCCGCCAAACTCACCTTGAGTTGCTTGATTTAAATCTTTAAAGTCTTCGATATTTAGAAAAGAAGAATGAGGATCAAGGCCGGTAAGCATGCCATTAAGTGCTTCGTTGATAAGCTTTTTGTCTTCAACTGGCTCTACATAATCAGATTTAATCTTGCCAAAAACTTCAGCAAAAGTTCTTAGCTCATCAATTGGGAGATTGTTTTTTTCAGCTTTATCCGCAAAGACGGGTAAATTCAAACTGATCAGAACACCTATAATAGCGCCACAGGCTATGAGGGTAAATTTTTCGAATTTTGAGCGCATGAATGACTTTCGTAATAAGCTGTTAAGCATGAATTAATTAATAATAAAGCATTCTGTCTTTTTGTTTGGCTTATATCAATAGCCTTTAATAAAAATATTTTAAGAATAACTTTGAACTATGGGAACTAAATCTAAAACACATCAAATCGAAATTCAATTTTGTACCCAATGTGGCTGGCTTCCGCGGGCTTCATGGATGATGCAGGAAATACTGACGACTTTTCAGGATGAAATTATATCTGTTACCTTAACCCCTAAATCGGGCGGTGTTTTTGAAATTTTCTTAGATAAAGAAAAGATCTATTCCAGATCAGATTTTGGAGGATTTCTTGATATCAAGGATATTAAAAAGTTGATAAGGGATAATATTAACCCAAAGAAAAATCTCGGACATAGCGAGCTTTAAAGCGTTTCTTCTGCGTCAACTCTTGTTGCGCCATTAAATCTTTTAAGCCAGTAGTTTTTTGTAAGGCTTTCAACACGAATAGTTTTGCCTGTTCGTGGCGCATGAATAAATTTATTATTTCCAACATAGATACCCACATGAGAATACTTAGATTTTCGTGTATTAAAGAATACAAGATCACCTGGCTGCAAGTCTTCAAATTTAATTGTTTCACCCATCTTACTGAGGGACCTGGCGCTTGGTGGAAGGCTAAGATTTAAAGCCTGCTCAAAGACATATTTTACAAATTGACTGCAATCAAAACCGGTTTCTGGCCTTGAGCCCCCCAATTTATATTTAATACCAGTGAGCTCATAAGCTTTATCAATAATGAGGGCAATATCCCTTTTCCATTGCTGATCAGCTGCCGGTGATACTTCCGATGGTGAAGCTGTGCCTGAAGCATCTAAATTCAATGAATCAGTTTCCGCCCAAGACGGGCTAGAAAATACGATCGCTACAAAGATGAGTAAAGCTTTGAAATTCATAGTTTGAAAATAAGTCAATTTCTGAAATTTTATCATTTATAGAGGGTTTGTGAAATCGGAGTTTCATCTGCATGAGATAATCATATGATTATGAATGAAATATTTATCAAAGAATTTTTTAGCGAAAAAGGCGATCTTTCTCATAACATTGATGGCTATCGAGTGAGACAAGAGCAGATCGATATCTCGATCTTAATTGACGAAGCGATTACACATAAAAAAAAAATAATTGTCGAAGCGGGAACAGGCATTGGTAAAACTTTTGCGTATCTTGTCCCGGCATTTCTTTCTGGCGGCAAAATTATTATTTCTACAGCAACTAAAAATTTACAGGATCAATTATTCACTAAAGATATTCCTGTGATTAGGGACGCATTAAAGGTCCCTGTGAGTTTAGCTATGCTCAAAGGTAGATCAAATTATTTATGCCATTTGCGATTAGAAAACGCCATGATTGAAGGTGCTTTTATGACCAAAGAAGATGTCACCCATTTACATCTCGTAAACCAATATGCAAAGCATAGTATTGATGGTGACAGAGCTGAATTAGATACTATTCCAGAAAGCTCCTCTATATGGCCGCAAGTAACCTCTACTAAAGAAAATTGTTTGGGTCAGGATTGTAGTTTTTATAAAGAGTGTTTTGTCATGAGTGCCCGAAAAAAAGCATTAGCTGCGGATGTTACGATTGTTAATCACCATTTATTCTTTGCCGATCTTAATATGAAAGAGGAAGGTATATCTGAACTTCTTCCAAAAGCCACAACAGTTATTTTTGATGAAGCACATCAGATACCTGATATTGCTTCTATTTTTTTTGGGAAAAATATTTCAACCAGTAAGATTAGCGAGATAGTTCAAGATGGTTTTCAGATTTATTTAAAACATATGAAAGATGTTTCAGATTTTGAACTTATTTTAAATGACTTAGAAAAAGCAAATAAAGATTTTAGACTAGTATTTCCTAGAGAATCTAATCGATATCCCTATCAAAAGATTTCCTTTTTTAGTCAATTCGAATCCAGCTATCTAAATCTGGTTCAAAAACTCAAAAAAATAATTGAATTATTAACTCTTCATAAAGACCGAGATTCAGAGATCGAAAAGTATTTTGATAGCGCGAATGAAATACTTGAGAGTTTTGATGATTGGCTTGAGGATAAAGATAACAATTCAATTAAATGGATCGAAGTTTATTCGCAGTCCCTGCAACTTAACAATACGCCGTTATCTATTGCTGATATGTTTGCAAGCCATATTAATAATGAATCAACTGCATGGGTCTTTACATCAGCAACACTCGCTGTAAAAAATAATTTTGATCATTTCAAAAACCAACTAGGCCTGATAGATGCAGATTCAGTCTCTAAAGAGAGCCCTTTTAATTACGCTGAAAAAGCTTTACTCTTCGTTCCCAAAACAATGCCGGATACCAATCATGAGAATTTCAACTTTGCGGTTGTGAATCAGATCTATCCTTTTATTAAAGCAAGCAAAGGCAGAGCATTTATTTTATGTACGACATTAAAATCTATGCGAGAAATATTTACACTCCTCAAAGATAAAATTGAAACAGATCAATTAGATTATCCAATCTATCTTCAAGGCGATGGTTCAAGAAATCATCTTTTAAATAAATTTAGAGAACATGGTCACGCTATTCTTATTGGCTCGTTAAGTTTTTGGGAGGGTGTAGATGTGAAGGGTGACGCTTTGTCATTGGTGGTAATAGATAAATTACCATTTTTTTCGCCAGAGGATCCCGTCCTGGCTGCAAGAATTGATAAAATTAACCAAAGTGGCAAGAATGCTTTCATGGAATATCAATTACCTAATGCAGTCATTACTTTAAAACAGGGCGCTGGTCGATTAATACGTGACGAATTTGATAAAGGAGTTCTTGTGATATGCGATACAAGAATTATTGAAAAAGCTTATGGAAAAAGAATGTGGCAGAGTTTGCCCCCTTTCTCTCGAACGCGAGATGATCTAGAAGTCATCCAATTTCTAGAAAAAATTTGATTTATGAAAATTTTGTCCTTAGATACCTCTTCTGAATATATGTCTTTAGGTTTAAAGATTGATAAAGACTTTTATTCGATCAGTATTAATGCTGGACAGACTCATTCAGAAATAGTCTTACCTGAAATAAAAAAATTATTAGAAGGGCATCAATTAACGACAAAAGATCTTGATGCTGTTGCATTTGGTAGAGGGCCAGGATCATTTACGGGCATAAGAATCGCGTGTGGTATCGCATATGGACTAGGTTATGGGGCGTCAATTCCAGTTATTGGCGTGAACAATCTTTTAGCGCTCGCTGAGAGTTCGGGTAAAAATAAAGTGATAAGTGCTATTGATGCCAGAATGGGTGAAATATATTTAAGTGCTTATACAAAGGAGAGCAAAATATTTTCAAAGCCAATCATTGAAGGGGTTTATAAGCCAGATGCATTACCTCAACTTAAAGAATCCGGCTGGACTTTGATTGGTAATGCAATCGAAACATACAAGAAAGAAATGAAAGATCATTTTGACCAACAAATAAATGATCTCATAGACGGGCCCTATGAGGTAGTCGAATCTATTTCAAGATTGGCAATACCTTTTATTAAAAATAAAGTATTTGAGTTGATTCATGCTGAGCCTGTTTACTTAAGAAATAAAGTGGCGTTTACTACCAAAGAGCGAAAAGTATTGAATGCAATTTAGTGAATTTAAAGAGAATGATTTAAGCGCGATCGGATTGATTGAAAATGAAGTTCACGCTTTTCCTTGGACACAAGGTAATTTTTTAGATTCGATAAAATCAAATCACACATGTTTGATGATGAAGCTTAATGAAGAAATTATAGGTTACACCGTCATGATGTTTGTGTTAGATGAATGCCATCTTCTTAATATAAGTATAAAAAAAAGTATGCAAAAAAAAGGGTATGGATCTCATTTGCTTAAGGAAGTGATCCGTCAGGCAAATTTAGCTCACGCAAAAACAATTTATCTTGAAGTTAGGGCCTCCAATCAAACTGCTATTCATTTGTATGATAAACATGGATTTAATGAAATGAGTATTAGAAAAGATTATTATCGTACTAAAGAAGGGCGGGAAGACGCCATATTAATGGGATTTGTGATTTGATGGACGCTGATTACAAAAAAAGAATCTTAAAAGAGCTTGAATTGTTTCCTCTTTGGAGATTAAAAGACAGGCCTAGCAATGAGCTTTTTCCAAAGCAAGATACAAATTCTATAGGGGTTGATTTATTTTTTGGATTTAAAATAGATTATGCAGAAGGATCTTTATTACTGTTGAGCCAAAAATTTTTGCTAGGAACTGAAGAGGCTGCCCAAGAATTATTTTTAAACATTGCAAAATTTATTTCAACGTCGATAGGTGAACATACATTCCAGAAAAATCATTTATTAAAACTTACCAAAGATCAGATAGATGGCTTATTTTTAAATACTACCCGAATGCACGTATTAGCTTTTGGATTCGACAATCAGTTTTTTAAGGAATACAAAACAATTGATTTGATGAATAATGCCTCTATAAACATTAGGTATACGTTTGATATAAATCATTTGCTTAAAAACCCAAAAGATAAGAAATTAGTTTGGGAAAACATTTTAGATTTAATGAAGGCTCTTTAAATTAAGAAAGAATATAAATGCTCGCATCAAAATTTTACATCTCAACCTTGAAGGAAGCGCCGTCAGAAGCAGAGCTTATTAGTCATAAGCTTATGATTCGCGCAGGCTTTATTAAGCGCCTAGGTTCAGGCCTTTATTCTTGGATGCCGCTTGGCTTAAAAGTTTTAAGAAAAATTGAAGCGATTGTGAGAAATGAAATGAATCAAGCTGGCGCGGTAGAGGTATTAATGCCAGCTATACAACCAGCTGAGCTATGGGAAGAGACCGGTCGATGGGCTCTTTTCGGGCCACAGATGCTAAAGATCAAAGATCGTCATGATCGAAATTTCTGTTTTGGTCCGACGCACGAAGAAGTCATCACGGATATTGCAAGGAAAGAAATAAATAGCTACAAACAGCTACCCATTAACTTTTATCAGATACAGATGAAATTTAGGGATGAGATTAGACCGCGTTTTGGTGTGATGCGTGCTCGCGAGTTTTTAATGAAGGATGCTTATTCTTTCCATGCATCAAGAGCTTCATTACAAAAAACATATGAAACCATGTATCAGGCCTATACCAATATTTTTAATAAGATAGGCCTACAGTTTAGGGCAGTGAAAGCAGATACCGGGGCTATCGGAGGCGATGGTTCGCATGAGTTTCATGTTTTAGCTGATTCTGGCGAGGATGCGATTGCATATAGCTCAGCGTCTGACTACGCGGCTAATATTGAATTAGCAGAAGCGATTCTTCAGGATGACAAAAGACCAGATGCAAAAGAGCCGATGGTGAAATTTGACACACCAAAACAGACAACTTGTGAAGATGTGGCTAATTTGATTGGCGCCCGCATTCAAAAGACAGTGAAAACTATAGCCCTTATCAATCAAACCAAAAAAGCAAATGAATTTTTCATAGTCCTTCTTCGAGGGGATCATGAGCTTAATGAAGTGAAACTATCCAAGGTAAAAGACTATGAGAATTTCCGTTTTGCAACGGACGAGGAAGTAAAAGAGCATCTAAAATGCCCCCCAGGATTTATTGGCCCCGTCGGAGTTCAACCTTCCATAAAAATTCTAGCAGATAAGTCCGTCAGCATTCTTTCTGATTTTATTTGTGGTGCAAATGAACCCAAACTTCACTTAAAAGGTGTGAATTTTGTGCGTGACCTCCCAGAGCCGATACTTTTTGCAGACTTAAGAAAAGTAGTCGAGGGTGACATGAGTCCAGACAAGCAAGGCATTCTCAAGATATGTAGGGGCATTGAAGTCGGTCATATTTTCCAACTAGGCAATAAGTACTCTAAGGCAATGAAAGCAGAATTCTTAGATGAAAATGGCCAGAGTCAAATTCTAGAAATGGGGTGTTATGGCATTGGGGTCTCGCGCATTGTAGCTGCCGCTATTGAGCAGTCGCACGATGATAAAGGGATTATTTTTCCGATTAACATTGCGCCTTTTGAAGTGGCGATTGCACCTATAGGTTATGACAAAAGCGCTGAAGTTAAAGCTTCGGCACATAAAATTTATAATGCACTTAAAAAAATGGGTGTCGACGTCTTGCTTGATGATCGAGGTGAGCGTCCAGGCTTTATGTTTGCTGAGATGGAATTAATAGGTATACCTTATAGAATTGTCATTGGAGATCGCAGTTTAAAAGAAGGTAAAGTTGAGTTACAAAGTCGATTGGATCAACAATCTAAATTAATTGATGAAAATCAGATAGTTACAGAAATTAAATCTTTATTAATTTCCTGATTATTCTATCCTTTTTAATTTAACTACATGATTTAATTGAGTTATTTTTGTCAGGCATTTATTACAAAATAATTACAATTATGAGGTGTATTTATTAAAAAAAAGGGGTAATATTCGGCAAGTAGTTAGCGATCGATGACCTGGAAGACTAGGGCCAATTGATAACTAAGTGCTCAAGTACTATAGCTCTTTGATGTGTATATAAAGTCAACTAACTTAGGAGATATTATGTCGAAATCATTAGCAGTAGCAATTAGTGTTGGTATTTTAGCAGCCGTATGGAATGCTCTCAGTGGCGACTATCTTGGTGGTATTATTGCAACTAGTATTCCAGTGGGATTTATAGCATGGGCCTGTTCAAGCCTTGCTGGCAAGTCAGATGCAATGCAAAAAACAGTTATCGGTATGACTTTTGGTGCAATCATTGCTTCCGTAGCAGTAATTATTGGAGGATTTGATTTGCCAGTGATTGGTGCAAGTGATGAAGTAGGAGTTGGTTTAGCTGCTCTCATTCTTGTATTAGTCTCAGGCAAAGTAAGTCAAGTCTCAAATGTCGGAATAAATGTTTTAGGTTTTGCGTCAGCTTTTACTCTATCACTTAATGCAACTAGTATCGCAGCAATGGATTTATCTAATCCAGTAGCTATTGTTTTAGTTTCGAGTATCTTGGGCGTAGTTGCTGGTAATTTAGCAGGAAGACTTGCAGCTGCAATTAAATAATTGCTTTAAATGGCTCTTAAAAAAACGCACCTCAAGAGGTGCGTTTTTATTTGTAATTACTAGAAATTTTAAATCCGTAATAGGTTCCGAATTCACCTTCAGATTCGTCATATATAAAGAATAAGTTATTTGTGAAGCCAAGGCCGTTGTAATGATTTTGTGCTCTTAACTTTATACTTTTTGGTAAAGCAGATTTGCCAACATAACCACCTTTGGCATTAAAGATTAGTACAGCTTTATGATCGATATCTAGAATTGCCAACTCTTCTCCATCAATGCCTGTTGAAGCAATAAAATTATCACTCAAATCATCAAATGTGACGCTCGCTGACTTGAGATCCAAATAAATTTCTCCCAATTTGTTGCCTTCACTCGCGTCAATAATGATGACCTTGTTACTTCTTTTTTGTTTGGCAAAGTAACGATTCGTTTTAGAGTCAAATGAAGGCATTGTAGCTGAGTCGCCAAAGGCAGGATTGAAGTTAGACACTTCTTTTGATGTACCTTTTAAATTGCCTTGAGCATCAAGGTCTAAAGAGAATATACCCGTATTAGGAGCAAAACCAGCTTCACTGGAAACGTTGTAAGTAATGGTTGTTAGTTGATAAGTTAATTCATTATAAAAAATAGAGCGATTATCGAATCCCGCCTGTGTTGAAGACAAGTATTTTCCAGATTGGTCATAAGTATGAATAAGTGATTTGGAAATAGGCGCTTCAGTTTCTGAGCCTAGGGGGGCTAAACCACCATCGGCGATGTAATATTTTTTTTGTCCCGGAATGAAAGCTACGGTCATGGGACGTGTCGTAGGTTTTTTAGCAAGTGTAATTTTAATTTCGGATTGTGCTTCAGGAAGCACTTCCGCAAAAATGGAATAATTAAATATTAAAAAACTTAACGCTATAATAATTTTCATAGATTTATCTTTAATAAGATCAGTTGTTAATTTAAGATCGCTCAATAAACGTAGCATCGCCGTAGCTATAGAAGCGATATTCATTCTCAATAGCATGCTGGTATAGTTTCTTCATGATATCACTTCCACTAAACGCACATACCAGGATAAATAAAGTGCTTTTTGGTAAATGGAAATTAGTGAGTAATGCATCCACAATTCTAAATTTATAACCCGGCTTAATAAATATAGAGGTTTCTTTAAATCCAGGTTGAATAATTTCCTCAGAAAATTTACTTTCAAGTGCTCTTAAAACGGTTGTGCCGATTGCAATAATCCTCCCATTCTTCGACTTAGCTTCATGAATCATTTGAATAGTTTTAGAAGGTACATTAAAAGATTCGCTGTGCATTTGATGCTCATCGATATCATTCTCTCTGACAGGTTTAAAAGTGCCAGCACCAACATGCAGCGTTAAAAAAGAATACTGAATTTTCCTATCATTCAAAGCTTGAAAGATTTCATCCGTAAAGTGGAGTCCAGCTGTCGGCGCTGCAACGGCACCCGACTCCTTTGCATAAATAGTTTGGTATCTATTTTCATCAGATTTATCCGCATTTCTTTCAATGTAAGACGGCAAGGGTATGTGCCCATATTTTTCTAATGTGTCGTAAATAGATACATTTGAAATAAATTCAATATAAAAAAGATCCTTTTCTTTTCTTAAAACCTTAACCGAGACATCTTTATTAATCTCAAAGATAGTACCATCAAATATTTTTTTTGATGTTTTTAAGTGTGCGAGTGCATGGTGATCATCCAAGATTCGTTCAATCATGATTTCAACTTTTCCACCTGTTATTTTTTTTCCAAATAATCGAGCCTTAATAACTCTTGTATCATTGAAAATCAGAAGATCATTGCTATTTAGAAGATCAACAAATTCTGTAAATTTTTTATCACTAAATAACTTTGTATTTTTATTTAAAACAAGAAGTCTACTTGCATCTCTTTTTTGAAGCGGGACTTGGGCAATCAGATGCTCGGGAAGGTCAAAATCAAATTCTTCAAGTAGCATAAGTAATATTTAAGATCTTAAAATTTTAAATGGAAACTTTATTAGAACTGAATGTTTTAGTTATTTAATATGCCTTAAAATAACATTAACTAAAATTGCAAGTGTTAAAAGAAAAAGAATGGCTACTACAAAGCCAATAATTAGAAAATATTTTATTCCATGTTTTTCAACAAAAGCATCATCCTCAGAAAATTGCCTATTATTTTGTATACCGAAAAAAGCAGATAGGATACTTTTAATGATCTTTACCATAATTTTTTTAATTTTTAATATTTATAATTCAATATACTTACTATATATAATTTGATTATAACTATCATGTTTAGATTAAAATTATAATTAAGCCGGGATGGCGGAATTGGTAGACGCACGGGACTCAAAATCCCGCGCTAGTAATAGCGTGCGAGTTCGATTCTCGCTCCCGGCACCATAATAAGAAAATTATTGGAATTTT
>DATCVG010000040.1:0-34122 GCA_036567085.1 Candidatus Methylopumilus sp. | reverse complement strand
AAAGACCCTTGATTGAATCTTCATTGATTAATTTTGTAGATACCGAATTGTGCGATTTAATTCTTACAACAGGGGGGACTGGGCCTGCTTTACGAGATGTAACTCCCGAAGCCACTCTCGCCATTGCAGATCGTGAAATGCCAGGCTTTGGGGAGCAAATGCGTCAAATTAGTTTACATTTTGTTCCGACTGCTATTCTATCAAGACAAGTTGCAGTCGTTCGTAAAAATACACTCATTATCAATTTGCCAGGTCAGCCTAAATCTATCGCCCAAACGCTTGAAGGTCTAAAAAATGATCGAGGTGAAGTAATTGTTCATGGTATTTTTGCTGCAGTACCTTATTGTGTAGATCTTTTAAATGGGCCCTTCATCGAAACACATCAAAATATTGTAAAAACTTTTAGGCCTAAAACAAAATAATAATGACTTCAGAATTTGAAATTATTGAGCGCTATTTTAAGAAAAAAATGAAGCAAACTGCTTTAGGTATTGGTGATGATGCAGCGATAATTAATGTTCAAAAAAATCATCAACTAGTTATCTCTTCAGACATGCTGATAGAAACTATTCACTTTTTAAAAAATACAAATCCATCTCACTTGGGTTGGAAATCTTTAGCAGTTAATTTATCTGATATCGCTGCGATGGGTGCAAAGCCTAAATGGGCAACTTTATCAATATCACTCCCAAAGATAAACCATGTTTGGCTGAAAAAATTCTCAGAGGGATTTTTTAAATGCGCCAATCAATTTGGTATTGATCTTGTTGGAGGAGATACCACGAAAGGTCCACTTAGCATTTCAATTACCATCATGGGCGAAATTAAAAAAAATCAAGGTCTATTAAGGTCTGGTGCAAAAATCAATGATGATATCTGGGTAACGGGCCAGTTAGGACTTGCCTCAATGGGCTTGGCGAGCCTTCAGAAGAAATTAAAGCTCGCCCCTCGTTTAAATGCAAAATGTATAAAAGCGCTTGAGATGCCTACTCCAAAAGTCTCATTAGGCTATCATTTATCTCGGTATACAAATAGCTGTATTGATATTTCTGATGGTCTTATTCAAGACTTAAATCATATTTTAAAAGCTTCTAAAGTTGGCGCTACTCTTTTGTTGAATGACATACCATGTGAAAAATTCATTCATACATCAAAACAATATCAATTTGTATTGAATGGGGGTGATGATTATGAACTCTTATTTACGGCCCCTAAAAAAAATAGATCTTATATAAAAAAAATTGCTAAAAAAACAAATACTGTAGTAAATATCATTGGCGCTATAACCTATAAAAAAGATCTAAAGATTGTGAATGCGCAAGGTAAATCATTAACATTTGACCTTATGGGGTTTGACCATTTTGCTTAATATTAAATTCTTACTCAAACACCCGACGTATTTTATAGCGCTTGGTTTTGGTGTTGGACTTTCGAAAAGAGCACCGGGTACTTTAGGAACCCTTGTGGGCATCCCTCTTTATTTATTTATTTTTTCTTATAGTTTTGCTACACAGATGTTTCTGGCTTTTCTATTTACTATTGGAGGTGTTTTCGTCTGTGATCAAACAGCTCGTGCACTTCAAATTAAAGATCCGAGTGCTATTGTTTGGGATGAAATTTCGGCCTTCTTTTTAATGTTAATTATTGCCCGCCCCGCTTTTAATATTTTTTCAATCTTTGAGCTGTTTGTACTTTTTAGAATTTTTGATATTTGGAAACCCTTTCCAATTAGCTTTATAGATAAACATGTGGTTGGTGGATTGGGCATCATGCTCGATGATTATCTCGCTGCCTTTTTTGCGCTAATAATTTATTTTTCAATGCAATGGCTCATACTTTAATTCAAGATACATGTGTCAAATTAGGCAACATCCTTATTAATCGTCATTTGCGTATAGCTCTTGCTGAATCATGCACTGGAGGGTTGGTGTGTCAGCAACTCACAAATATCCCCGGAAGCTCTGTCTGGTTTGACCGAGGATTTGTAACTTATAGCAATGAGTCAAAAATGGAATTACTTAAGGTTAGTCAAACTTCACTCACAAAATTCGGCGCAGTAAGTAAAGAAATTGCTTCCGAAATGGCATTAGGGGCTCTTAATGCTAGTCATGCCGATATAGCCCTATCAATTACTGGGATCGCTGGACCCTCAGGGGGGTCGATTGAGAAGCCTGTAGGTACTGTTTTCTTTGCGATTGCTTATCAAAATAAAGTTGTTTTTAATGCCTCAAAAATCTTCCACGGATCAAGAGAAAATATACGCGAATCTTCTTGTCTATTTGCCCTAAATCAGGTCTTAGCGCTTACTTTAAACCCTCAAGTATGAAATAATTATTAGTGATAAAAACACTTTAATTAAAGGCAAATTTAGATGGATGACAATAAAAGTAAAGCACTCGCTGCAGCATTAGCGCAGATCGAAAAACAATTCGGAAAAGGTTCTGTGATGAGAATGGATGATTCCGATGTCATCGAAGATATACAATCTGTTTCAACAGGCTCCTTAGGTCTTGATATAGCACTCGGCATTGGCGGCCTTCCCAGAGGACGCGTTGTTGAAATATACGGCCCAGAATCATCAGGCAAGACCTCTTTAACCTTATCTGTTATTGCTCAAATGCAAAAACTGGGTGGCGTAGCTGCCTTTATTGATGCTGAACATGCTCTTGACCCTCAGTACGCCGCTAAATTAGGTGTTGTGGTTCCAGATCTCCTCATTTCTCAACCCGACACTGGAGAACAAGCGCTTGAAATTGCAGACATGCTTGTAAGAAGTGGTTCGGTTGATATTGTTGTGATTGACTCAGTCGCAGCCTTAACACCGCGCGCAGAAATTGAAGGTGAAATGGGCGATTCTCATATGGGGCTTCAGGCTCGGCTCATGTCACAAGCATTGAGAAAATTAACAGGTAACATTAAGAAAACAAATACACTTGTCATATTTATCAATCAAATTCGAATGAAGATTGGCGTAATGTTTGGGAATCCAGAAACGACAACTGGCGGCAATGCTCTTAAATTTTATGCCTCTGTGAGACTTGATATTCGTCGCATTGGCGCAATCAAAAAAGGTGATGAGGTTGTCGGCGCAGAAACAAGAGTTAAAGTAGTTAAAAATAAAGTTGCCCCTCCATTTAAACAAGCCGAATTTGATGTGCTTTATGGCGAAGGAATTTCAAGAGAAGGTGAAATCATTGAAATTGGCGCTCAACTGAAATTTATTGAAAAAGCGGGCGCGTGGTATAGCTATAACGGAGAAAAGATTGGTCAAGGCAAGGATAACGCAAGAGAGTTTTTAAAAGAAAATCCAAAAATTGCTCAAGAAATTGAAGATAAAATTAGAGCTAATTCATCAGCTCTAAGCGAAGCAATGACAGCGCCGCAGGAATCGGACGAAACTGAGTAACACAAAAAATAATCCATTAGTATTACTTAAAAAAAGAGCGCTTTATTACCTAGCAAAAAGAGAATATTCGCATCTTGAATTGAAATTAAAATTAAGTGAATACGCTCAATCGCTAGAATTAAATGAAGAAGCGTTAAATCTTTTTTTATTATCTTTAGTATCTGATGGATGGCTTTCTAATGAAAGGTATTGCGAGCAATTTATTCATGCAAAAAAGAATAAATTTGGACGTTATAAAATTATTAGAGAGCTTGAAGAAAAAGGGATAGATTCGGCGCTTATAGAGCAATACCTTAGCCCACTTAAAAACCAAGAATTATTATATGCAAAACAAGTTTGGCAAAAAAAATTTAAGTTTCCCCCATCCTCTAAAGAAGAATGGTCAAAACAGGCTCGCTTCCTTCAAAGTCGCGGATTTGATATCTCTCTTATAAAAAAAATATTGAATGCCAAGGAAGAATAGTTAGCAAATGTCGACTTCATTAAATCATACAATTATTTCTAGTGAAGAAATTAGAAATACATTTCTAGATTTTTTTAATAAAAAACAACATCAAGTTGTAGGCTCAAGTTCTCTAGTGCCTGGAGAAGATCCTACTTTGCTATTTACAAACGCAGGTATGAATCAATTCAAAGACGTGTTTTTAGGTTTTGATAATCGTAACTACTCAAGAGCAGCTTCTAGCCAAAAATGTGTCAGGGCCGGTGGTAAACATAACGACTTAGAAAATGTGGGCTATACAGCAAGGCATCACACTTTTTTTGAGATGCTTGGAAACTTTAGCTTTGGTGATTATTTTAAAAAAGATGCGATTCAGTATGCATGGGAACTCCTCACAGAAATTTACAAAATACCAAAAGAAAGACTTTTAGTTACGGTCTATAGTGAAGATGATGAAGCTTATGATATCTGGGCAAAATTAATCGGCATTCAGCCTGAAAAAATTATCCGTATTGGAGATAACAAGGGTACCAAATATGCATCAGATAATTTTTGGATGATGGGAGATACTGGCCCATGCGGTCCATGTACTGAAATTTTCTATGATCACGGAAATCATATACCTGGCGGACCTCCTGGATCTTTAGAAGAAGATGGAGACCGTTTTATTGAAATTTGGAATATTGTTTTTATGCAATATAACCGTGATGAAAAAGGTATTATGCATACTTTGCCAAAACCTTCAGTTGACACTGGCATGGGTTTAGAAAGAATTAGCGCAGTGCTTCAAGGCGTTCATGCTAATTATGAAACAGATTTATTTGTACCGCTCATTAAATCGGCAGCAAATATAACAAAAACATCAGATATCAATCATCCCTCACTAAAGGTGTTGTCAGACCATATACGTGCTTGTACATTTTTAATCTCGGATGGTGTGATTCCAAGCAACGAAGGTCGTGGTTATGTTTTAAGAAGAATTATTCGTAGAGCAATAAGACATGGATATAAACTAGGCTGCAGACAACCTTTCTTTTATAAATTAGTTGATGATGTTGTGAGCATGCTAGGCAAAGCTTATCCTGACATTGAAAAAAATAAACAAAAAATTGCATTGTCACTTATGCAAGAAGAAGAGAGATTCTTCGAAACCATTGAAAATGGTATGAATATACTGGAAGAATCCATTCAAGCACTTACTCAAAAAAATCAAAAAACTTTTGATGGTCAAATTGCTTTTAAACTACATGATACTTTTGGATTTCCTCTCGATCTAACCGCTGATATTTGTCGAGAAAAGAATATTGCAATTGATCAGAAAGGTTTTGATGCGGCAATGGAAGCGCAAAAGTCAATGGCTCGATCTTCTAATAAATTTAAAATGAAAATGAACATTGACTATATTGGAGAAGCTACAGAATTTAAAGGCTATGAAGTCACTGAGTGCAAAGCTAAGGTACTAGCTTTATTTAAAGATAATGAACCTAAAACAGAACTTGTCAAAGATGATTTGGGCGTTGTCATTCTTGATACAACTCCTTTCTATGCAGAATCTGGAGGTCAGGTAGGTGACAGAGGCATCATTAAAACTTCAAATGGTCTTTTTAGAGTTGAAGATACACAAAAAATTAAAGCGAAAATTTTTGCACATTATGGTGTTGTTGAAACGAACTGCATAAAAGTTTCTGATGATGTTACAGCATCGGTTGAAAATGATATAAGAAAAAATATCATGCGTAATCATTCAGCTACTCATCTCCTTCATAAAGCTTTAAAAAATATTTTAGGCCCCCATGTAGAGCAAAAAGGCTCTCTTGTTGATGATTCGAAAACTCGCTTTGACTTTTCTCACCCCCATGCTTTAAGTGTAGATGAAATAAAATCTGTCGAAATGTTTGTGAACCAAGAAATACTTAATAATACAGATACCAAAGCGCAAACAATGCATTTAGAAGATGCTAAGAAAAGTGGAGCCATGATGCTCTTTGGTGAAAAATATTCTGATGAAGTCAGAGTGCTTAGCATAGGATCAAGTAAAGAATTATGTGGGGGAACGCATGTAAAAAGAACAGGGGATATTGGTGCTTTTAAAATTATTTCGGAAACAGGTATTTCCTCTGGTATTCGACGTATTGAAGCCACAACGGGATTTAATGTTATTGATTATATGAATGAACATGTTTCAATCATTGATCGCTTAGCCCACGATCTTAAAGTGCCATCCTCTGAACTTTTAAACAAAATTGATCAAATTCAGGAGCAAGCGAAAGAGCAAGAAAAAAATATCCAACAATTAAAATCAAAAATTGCATCCTCTGAAAGTGGAAATTTATCTAAAAAAGCTATCTCTGTTGGAGGAATTAAAGTTGTCATGGAAAAATTAGATGCTTATGATGCGCAAGCATTAAGAGAGACTATTGATAAACTTAAATCAGATCTTAAAAGTGCAGTTATAATTTTAAGTGGTGTTGATCAAGGCAAAGTTACATTGGCTGTTGGCGTGACACAAGATCTGACGACTAAAATAAAAGCGGGTGAAATTGCAAGTGAATTAGCAATTGCAATCGGGGGCAAGGGCGGAGGTAAACCCGACTTAGCAATGGCTGGTGGATCAAAACCTGAACTTCTTGATCAAGCTTTCAATGATTGCTTAAATAAAATAAAGAAAATAATTATCAACTAAATTATATGAGTTTAATTGTACAAAAATATGGCGGCACTTCAGTTGGAACACCAGAAAGAATAAGGGCTGTTGCAAGACGTGTAGCTCGATATAAATCGCTTGGTCATCAAGTGGTGGTTGTGGTTTCTGCAATGTCTGGAGAAACTAATCGACTCATTAGTCTAGCCAAAGAAATAATGGAAGAGCCTGATCCGAGAGAATTAGATGTAATGGTATCAACAGGGGAACAAGTAAGTATTGGCATGACCGCTCTCGCATTAATAGACCTTGGGATTAAAGCTAAAAGCTATACCGGCTCCCAAGTAAAAATTCTCACTGATGACGCTCACACCAAAGCTAGAATTTTAAAAATCGATCATAACAATATCCAAGATGATTTAGATAAAGGTTATGTCGTGGTCGTTGCCGGATTTCAAGGTGTTGATGAACAGGGTAATATTACTACACTTGGTCGAGGAGGCTCTGATACCACAGGCGTTGCTCTAGCAGCTGCGCTTAAAGCCGATGAATGTCAAATTTATACAGATGTCGATGGCATTTATACAACGGATCCAAGAATTGTCCCTGAGGCTAAAAAATTAGATTCAATTACTTTCGAAGAAATGCTTGAAATGGCAAGCTTAGGGTCAAAAGTGCTTCAAATTAGATCCGTTGAGTTTGCAGGTAAGTACAAAGTTAAATTAAGAGTGCTATCAAGTTTCGAAGAAGAAGGTGACGGCACTTTGATCACATTTGAGGAAAAAAATAATATGGAACAACCCGTTATTTCAGGTATTGCTTTTAATCGTGATGAAGCCAAAGTAACTATTCTTGGTGTGCCAGACAAGCCAGGAATTGCTTATCAAATACTAGGTCCTATTGCAGATGCTAATATTGATGTCGACATGATCATTCAAAACGTTGGCGCTGTTGGAACAACAGATTTCACATTTACAGTTAATAAAAATGATTTGAATAAAGCTTTAGCAATTCTTAATGAAAAAGTTAAGGGTCACGTGGGTGCTAGAGAAGTAAATGGAAACGATAAAATTGCAAAAGTATCTATCGTGGGTGTTGGTATGCGCTCACACGTGGGTGTTGCAAGCCAAATGTTTAGAACATTGTCCGAAGAGGGTATTAATATTGACAATATCTCAACAAGCGAAATTAAAATTTCAGTGCTTATTGACGAGAAATATCTAGAGCTTGCAGTAAGAGCCCTTCACAAAGCTTTTGGACTTGATGCATAAGCCCTAGAAATTGATTTTTAAAGAAATTTAGCGTATCGTTCGCGCTTCTGGAGAGCTGGCCGAGTGGTCGAAGGCACTTCCCTGCTAAGGAAGCATACGGGCTTAAACCTGTATCGAGGGTTCGAATCCCTCGCTCTCCGCCATTATTCAATATCATTAAGTTATAATGTCACAACGCGCCCGTAGCTCAGCTGGATAGAGTACTTGGCTACGAACCAAGGGGTCAGGAGTTCGAATCTCTTCGGGCGCGCCACTTTTGTAATCTCTCGTATAAACGCGCCCGTAGCTCAGCTGGATAGAGTACTTGGCTTCGAACCAAGGGGTCAGGAGTTCGAATCTCTTCGGGCGCGCCACTTTAATAAAAAGCTAAACAAGATGCATTTAAAAATAGTGCAAAATGCATTAATAAAATATGCAAAATATTTTTTTAATTTCAAATTAAATTTAAATTTAATAAAATTAAAACTATTAGAAATGAAGTGTCTACAAAAATACTATCACCACTGATTTTATTCTTTAGTCCATAGGAAGTTTACGAGGTAATTTGAGACGGACTTTTCATGGTTAATACTTAAAAGCCCGGATATAAATGGTGGGTCGGGCGGGATTCGAACCCACGACCAACGGATTAAAAGTCCGCTGCTCTACCGACTGAGCTACCGACCCAGAAGAAGCAAAACACGAGATTATCCTTTATTGAGTCTAAATGGTCAACAATGGTTCATGGAAGATTAGAGTCTAAGGCCAGGTATTTTGCCAGCCATTCCGCGCATCAGCTTACCCAACCCCCCTTTTGAGAAGATTTTCATCATCTTTTGCATCTCTTCGAACTGATTAAGGACGCGATTTACATCTTGAACCTGAACACCAGAACCCAAGGCAATTCTTTTCTTTCTGGTAGCTTTAATCAATTCAGGCTTTCTTCTCTCAAGAGGTGTCATTGAGCTAATAATGGCTTCTATTTGACGAAGTGATTTATCACCATCTTCAGGATTAATTTTCGATGCGGCACCTGAAAATTGGGCTGGCATTTTATCCATCAACGCACTCACACCACCCATTTTTTTCATCTGTCTTATTTGATTTTTGAAATCTTCTAAATCGAAATTTTTTCCTGACTTAACTTTTTCTGCTAGCTTCTCTGCTTCTTTAACATCCAATGTTTTCTGTGCATCTTCAACAAGACTGACAATGTCTCCCATACCAAGAATTCTCGATGCCATTCTTTCAGGGTGAAAAGGTTCAAGACCATTAATTTTTTCACTTGTCCCAATATATTTAATAGGCTTACCAGTCACTTGTCGAACAGATAGAGCAGCCCCACCTCGCGTATCACTATCTAGCTTAGTTAAAATGACACCGGTTAAAGGTAGTGCGTCTCCAAAAGCTTTTGCAGTATTCACTGCGTCTTGCCCTTGCATGGCATCAACAACAAATAAAGTTTCAATTGGATTTAATTTTTTATGGAGTGATTTAATTTCATCCATCATTTCAACATCAATACCTAAGCGACCTGCCGTATCAAAAATCACCACATCAAAAAAATGTTTTTTTGCATAATCGATAGTTTCTGATGCAATCTTTAATGGTTTTTGATTGGGATTTGAATCAAAACATTCAATATTTAAACTTTTAGAGAGTGTTTTAAGTTGATCAATAGCAGCAGGACGATATACATCAGCACTCGCAAGTAATACTTTTTTCTTTTTTTCAATAAGTAATTTGGCAAGTTTGGCAGAGGTAGTTGTTTTACCAGAGCCTTGAAGGCCCGCCATTAAAATAATAGCAGGTGGGGAAACGTTAAGCTCTAAGGAGACGTTCTGATCACCCATAAGAATAGTAAGTTCATCTTGAACAATTTTAATAATGGCTTGTCCCGGAGATAAGCTTTGTAATACCTCTGCACCAAGCGCTTTAGTTTTGACGCGATCAATAAAATCTTTTACGACAGCCAAAGCAACATCCGCTTCAATTAAAGCAATTCTAACTTCGCGCATAGCATCACTGATATTTTGTTCAGAAAACCTTGCTTGCCCGCGGATTGTTTTAATTACGCTTTGTAATCGATCTGTTAGATTTTCTAACATATTTGTATCCTGTTTTAAGTTAACTCTTATCTATGTACATGGTATATTAAACTTTTAATTACCAATGAAAAATTATGGAAATTTGGCTGCCTATCTTAATAGCTTGTTTTTGTTACCTCACGCCAAGTTTATTGCTATTTAAAAATCCAACGCAAAATAAAAAACTGATTAATTTTAATGCGCTACTCATTGGCGTTGGTTTATTAGCTCATTTTACGATTCTTAAAGCTAGTATTTCTCTCAACCCAATCAATCTCGGGTTTACTAATGCGCTTATTGCAACTTCTTTCTTTAGCATTTTAATTTTTTGGCTGCTTAATTTTAATAAAAATTTTAGCTATTTGCAGCCATTTTTGCTTATCCCATCATTGATTTTGTTGATCATACATCCTTTTTTTCTATCAAATCATTTTCTAACTACAGACTTATCACCATTATTTGTAACACATATCGCCATCGCCCTATTGGCATATAGCCTATTTACTTTCTCTGCTTACCTATCCATATTTATTTTAATTTTTGAGAAAAAATTACATGAAAAAAAGAAAATAGATCAGCTCTTGAGTGGTTCGCTGCCTTTAATTGAAATGGAAAATTTCCTTTTTAATATTAATAAATTTGGCTTTATTTTGTTAACCATTACACTTGGCAGCGGTATTTTATTTTCAGAGCAAGTTTTTGGAACGCCCCTCCAGTTAAATCATAAAACTATTTTCTCAATTTTAGCTTGGTTAATTTATGGGCTTCTTCTAGCAGGAAAAAAACTCAATGGTTGGCGCGGAAGAAAATTTATTTACATTTCACTTACTGCTTTTTTATTTCTATTACTGTCTTATCTTGGCAGCAAATTTGTTCTAGAAATTATTCTGAATAGATAACGTATTATCTTAACGAAATTTGAGGCCAACCTCTAGATTTAGCGTATTCCGTTAAAATATCATCAGAGTCGACAGCAACAGGGTGCGTCACTTTCTGCATTAATGGCAAATCATTATGCGAGTCACTATAAAAGTATGATTTTTGAAAATCAGCAAATGATAAATTGTTGCTTTTAAGCCAAGCTTCTAAGCGAGTCACTTTACCTTCTTTAAATGAAGGTAACCCCGAAACTTTCCCTGTAAACTCACCATCTTTTTCTTCCGGATCAGTGCCAATTAAATTGTCAATACCAAATAAGGTAGCAATCGGTTTAGTAATAAAGCTATTAGTTGCTGTAATCACGACGAGTAAATCCCCTTCTTCATGGTGCTTTTTGACTAAAGCGATAGCCTTTTCGGTAATCATTGGCTTAATAATTTCGTCTACATACTTTTCTAAAAGTTGATCAAGGACCCTTCTTGGATTTTTAGCAAGTGGTTTAAATTGAAATTCCACAAACGCATATATATCGAGAGTGCCTGCTCTATAGTCAGCGTAAAATTTTTCATTTTTTTCTGCATGAATTTTGCCGTCTAGATAACCTTCTTGAATCAAAAATCGACTCCAGTTGTAGTCGCTGTCACCAGCTAGAATCGTATTATCTAGATCAAAAAGTGCTAAATTCAAATTAACCCCTAAACCTGAGGGTGAGCACGCTCTAGTTTGGAATGGAGTTTGTTTAATCCATTGATATAAGCTTTAGCAGAAGCAATCACAATATCTGTATCAGCGCCTTGACCATTCACGATTCGACCACCCTTTGCTAGTCTCACAGTGACCTCACCTTGAGCGTCTGTTCCGCTTGTAATGTTATTCACAGAATAAAGTTGTAGTTCAGAACCTGAGTTTGCAATTTTTTCGATTGCTTTAAATGTCGCATCTACAGGACCGCCTCCAGCAGACTCTGCAATAACTTCTTTTCCATTCTCAGAAATTTTAATTTCCGCATGAGGCACTGTGCCTGTCTCTGACATTGTTTTTAAGTGAATCAATTTGAAATGCTCTATCCCTTCTGAGGTATATTCTTCACTCATCAGAGCATGGAGGTCTTCATCAAAAATTTCTGATTTCTTATCGGCTAAATCTTTAAATCTTGCAAATGCTGCATTAACAATATCTTCGGATTGAATATCAATACCTAGCTCTTGAAGTCTTGTTTTAAAGGCATTACGGCCTGATAATTTTCCAAGCGAAATCTTGTTTGCACCCCATCCCACATCTTGAGCGCGCATAATTTCATAAGTTTCTCTGTGTTTTAAAACACCATCTTGATGAATGCCAGACTCATGAGCAAAAGCATTTGCTCCAACTATCGCTTTGTTAGGTTGAACAGGATAACCTGTAATTGTTGAAACTAATTTTGAGGTAGGCACAATTTGAGTAGTATCAATACTCGTCGTTAAATTAAATAAATCTTTTCTTGTTCTCACTGCCATGACAATTTCTTCTAAACTTGCATTGCCTGCTCTTTCACCCAGACCATTAATAGTGCATTCAACTTGCCTTGCCCCATTCATGACGGCAGCAAGTGAATTTGCTACAGCCATCCCAAGATCATTATGACAGTGTGTAGACCATATAACTCTTGAAGCATTTTCAACTTGATTAATTAATGTTTTCATTCGCTCACCCCAAACTCCTGGGATTGAATAACCAACAGTATCTGGCACGTTAATAGTTTTAGCGCCCGCTTTAATTACAGCGTTAAAAACTTTTACAAGAAAATTAATTTCGGACCGCACTGCATCTTCAGCAGAAAATTCTATATCATCGGTATATTCCAAAGACCATTTTACGGCTTGAACAGCTCGATCTAATACTTCATCTTCTGACATGCGAAGTTTATTTTCCATATGAATTTTGCTAGTTGCAATAAATGTGTGAATACGTCCTTTTTTTGCATGTTTAATCGCTTCACCAGCTTTGCGAATATCGTTTTCAACAGCACGCGCTAATGAACAAATAGTTGACTCTTTAATATTTTTTGCAACAGCACTCACGGACTCAAAGTCTCCTGGACTTGCTGCCGCAAATCCCGCTTCAATCACGTCAACACCGAGCTTTTCAAGCTGCCTTGCAATACGCAACTTCTCTTCCTGAGTCATAGAAGCACCAGGACTTTGTTCCCCATCTCTTAATGTGGTATCAAATATAATGAGTTTGTTATTTTGAATTTCTTGTTGCATCTTCTGTGCCTTATTTTTTAAATTTAAACTGTCTTATTAAATTGAAATAGCCTGATAAAAAATAACAGCCTACTATTATGAAGATAGCTTCAGGTGGGCTATAAGATACTAATACGAATGCCAAAATGACTAATAAAATGGCGATGAATGGAACGCTGTTTCTAAGATTAATGTCTTTACCACTATAGAATCTAATCTCGCTCACCATTGAGAGTGCGATTAACATCGTCAATGACCATGAGACCCACTTCATTTTGATCATATTAAAAAAAATCTCACTTCCACTAAAACCGTTTTCATTGGATACCCAAACAAAACTCACAAGCAATGCAGCTGCAGCTGGACTTGGCAAACCAAAAAAATATTTTTTTTCATCTTGATCTAATTTCACATTAAAGCGAGCAAGTCGAAACGCCGCGCAACAACAATAAACAAAGGCTGCAATCCAACCTAATTTTCCTAAAGGCTTTAATGCCCAAACATACAGAATAAGAGCGGGTGCTACGCCAAATGAAACCATGTCAGAAAGACTATCATACTCAGCACCAAATGCACTTTCAGTATGCGTCAGTCTTGCAATACGCCCATCTAATCCGTCCATAATAATCGCAATAAAAATAGCAATGGCTGCGAGCTCATACTTACTATTCATTGCTTGCACAATTGAGTAGAACCCAGAGAATAAGGAAGCCGTTGTAATAAAATTAGGCAGTAAATAAAAAGTATGTTTCCCTATTTTATTTCTTAATAAATTTTCTTTATTTTTCTCGATGCTTTTAAACTTTTTCATGTTTCATTTTCAATTGAAAACTTAATCTTTTTAGTATAACAAAGCTTTAACGATTTCATTAATTCTAATTTATACTCATTGACTTACTACAGAATGAACTCACAATATAGAAAGATGCAATTCAAACTCATTCAAAAAGATGGTGCAGCCAGACGGGGTGAATTAAAACTCCAACATGGTATCGTGCAAACTCCTGTATTTATGCCTGTTGGTACTTATGGTGCAGTCAAGTCTTTAAGCCCTCAAGATTTAGAGTCGATAGGTTTTGAAATTATTCTTGGAAATACTTTTCATCTATGGCTCCGTCCAGGTCTTGAAACTATTTCAACCTTTAAAGGACTGCATGACTTTGTCCAATGGCATAGATCTATCCTTACTGATTCTGGTGGCTTTCAGGTGTGGAGTCTTGGCAAAATGAGAAAAATTACTGAGGAAGGTGTCGAATTTAAATCGCCCATTAATGGCGATTCTTGTTTTCTAAGCCCAGAAGATTCCATGCGAATTCAAAAAGCACTTAACTCAGATATTGTGATGATTTTTGATGAATGTACGCCATATCCCGCCTCCCATGAAGAGGCAAAAAGTTCTATGCAGCTCAGTTTAAAATGGGCTTATAGAAGTAAAGAAGCGCATGAATCAAATCAGAACGCTTTATTTGGCATCATTCAAGGAGGTATGTTTGAGGACCTTAGAGAGTACTCACTTGATGAATTAAAAAAAATAAATTTTGATGGTTATGCAATTGGTGGATTATCAGTCGGCGAACCCAAAGAAGAAATGCAAAAAGTTATTGCTTTTATAGCGCCTAAAATGCCCGAAGATAAACCGCGCTATTTGATGGGCGTTGGCACTCCAGAAGATATTATTGAGGCGATTGCTCATGGTATTGATATGTTTGACTGTGTCATGCCAACAAGGAATGCAAGGAATGGGTGGCTATTTTCTCGGTATGGAGATTTAAAGCTTAAAAATACACAGTATAAAAATGATACAAATCCAATCGATAGCGATTGTGAGTGTTATACCTGTCAAAACTTTTCTCGCGCCTACCTGCATCATCTTTTTAGAATTGGAGAAATGTTAGGCTCTCGCCTCAATACTATCCATAACTTATTTTATTATCAAAAAATAGTTCAAGAGGCCAGACTTGCCATCGAAACCGGTGCATTTGAAACTTATAGAAAAATATTCCATCAAAACAGGCAACGCGGCATTCAATAAACGCCTGCTGTGCTAAAATTAACCTTTAAAATTAATTACCTGTAGGAAATATAAATGTTTATAAATCATGCATATGCTGCTGATACCCCGCCCACAGATTTGATGAGCTTTTTGCCATTTATTATCATTTTTGTGCTTTTTTACTTTATGTTAATTCGCCCGCAAATGAAACAAGCAAAAGCCCATAAACTCATGATTGAGTCACTTAAAAAAGATGATGAAGTTGTAACTAATGGAGGCGTACTTGGTAAGGTTGTTAAAATTAAAGACCAATTTGTAACATTGGAAATTACGACTGGAACTCAAATACATATCCAGAAGCAATCTATACAAACCCTAATGCCTAAAGGCACCATAAAATCCATCTAAATTTCTAAATTGACGGCTTGAGTTAATAATGAATCAATATCCTAAATGGAAATACGGCCTTGTTTTAATCGCAATTTTTATTGGCCTGATTTACTCTGTGCCTAATTTCTTTGGCGAATCACCTGCTGTTCAAATCATGCCTACTAAAGCCTCAGATAAATTAGATCTCTCTATTTTAGCTACGATTGAAAGCACTTTAAAAGAAGCAAATCTTCCTTTTGATGGAATTATTCAAGAGCCTAATGGTATCAAAGTTAAATTTTCAAATCCTGACGGTCAAGTGAAAGCAAAAGATGCACTTCAAAACGCGCTGGGCGGAAATTATGTAATTGCTCTAAACCTTGTCTCTAAGTCGCCTACATGGCTATCTAAAATTGGTGCTATTCCTATGTATCTCGGTTTAGATTTAAGGGGTGGCGTCCACTTTCTTCTTCAAGTAGACATGAAAGCTGCGGCTGAAAAAGCAGCTGAAAGCTACTTAAATGATTTCCGTATGACACTGAGAAAAGAGCGTATCTCATATATTGGTGCTTCAAGATTAAATGAAATTGTAAAACTTCAGTTTGACAGCCAAGAAGAGTTAGAAAAAGCTAAAAAGCTTATCAAAGTAAATTACCCAGATTTAATGGTTAATGAATCTTCATCTGGAAAAGATAAAGCACTTGATATTGGAATGAGCGAAATCGGTAAGAAAAAAATTCAAGAATTCGCGCTCAAACAAAATTTACAAACACTTCATAACCGTATCAACGAACTTGGCGTTGCTGAGCCTATTATCCAGCAACAAGGTGTAGATCGGATTGTTGTCCAACTTCCAGGCGTTCAAGACACAGCCAAAGCCAAAGAAATTCTTGGGCGAACAGCGACGCTCGAAATAAGATTAGTCGATGAAGATAAAACAGATATTGCAACTTTGGAAAGCGCTCAAAAGGGCAATGCTCCTTTCGGAGATGATTTATTCAAAGATAGGGACGGTAGGGCTATTCTCGTAAAGAAAAATGTATTACTTACAGGCGACAGAATTACTGACGCTGGTCCAGGAGTGGATCAACAATCAGGGAGATCTGTTGTTCATGTGACGCTGGATGGAAGAGGCTCAAATATATTTAAACAAGTAACTCGTGAAAATGTAGGTAAACGTTTAGCGATTCTTCTCATAGAAAAAGGACAAACGGAAGTTGTAACAGCACCAGTCATCCAACAAGAAATTGGTGGTGGTCGTGTACAAATTTCTGGGATGAATAGCCCACAAGAAGCTACTGATATATCTCTTTTATTAAGGGCTGGCGCTCTTGCAGCCCCTATGCAAATAATTGAAGAGCGCACCGTAGGCCCAAGCATGGGTGAAGAAAATATTAAACGAGGTATTCACTCTACGCTATGGGGATTTGCCGCTATTTCCGTCATGATGATCTTTTACTACATGGTCTTCGGGGGCGTTTCTATTTTTGCTCTTGGTGTAAATTTATTATTATTAGTCGCTTTATTATCTATTCTCCAAGCTACCCTCACACTTCCTGGATTGGCAGCAATTGCCTTAGCATTAGGTATGGCAATTGATGCAAACGTGCTAATTAACGAAAGAATTAGAGAAGAGCTTAGAAACGGCAATACTCCGCAAGCGAGTATTCATGCGGGTTATGATCGTGCATTTGACACAATCCTAGATTCCAATGTCACGACATTAATTGCAGGTCTCGCCTTATTTATGTTTGGTACAGGACCCATCAAGGGGTTTGCTGTCGTTCATGTATTAGGCATTTTAACTTCTATGTTTAGCGCTATCTTAGTGTCAAGAGCGCTTGTAAATCTTCTTTACGGATATCGACGTAAAATTGATAAATTATCTATCGGTCAAATTTATAAGCCCCATCAAGACTAATTTATGGAATTATTTAGAATAAAAAAAGATATCCCTTTCATGAGTTATGGTCGCTTAACCACGACCATTTCTCTCATCACTTTCATTATTGCAATTATCTTCTTGGGTCTTAAAGGTCTTAATCTTGGTGTTGATTTTACTGGCGGTACACTTATGGAAGTCAGTTATAGCCATCCGGCAGATATCGATAAAATTCGTCAAGCAATGGATAAAATTGATCTTAAAGATGCAACGGTGCAAAACTTTGGTACAAGTAAAGATGTTTTAATTCGCTTACCTATTCGACAGGATTTATCGATTGCTCAATTATCAGAAAAAGTATCAACAGCTCTTCTTGAAAGTGACAAAGATACAAAAATACAAAGAGTAGAATCTGTAGGCTCGCAAGTTGGTGAAGAACTTTATGCAAATGGTGCGCTCGCTTTGCTCCTTGTATGCTTTGGAATTATCGCTTATCTTGCGCTAAGATTTGAATGGCGTTTTGCGGTTGCAGCCGTCATTGCTAATATGCATGATGTCATTATTATTTTGGGCTTTTTTGCATTTTTTCAATGGGAATTTAATCTCACCGTTCTTGCAGCCATCCTTGCTGTATTAGGCTATTCTGTAAATGAATCCGTTGTTGTTTTTGATCGCGTCAGAGAAAATTTTAAAAAAATGAGAAAAGCAAGTGTAGTTGAAGTAATTGATAACGCGATCACAAGAACAATGTCGCGCACTGTAATTACTCATCTTATGACACAAACTATGGTGTGCTCAATGCTATTTTTTGGTGGAGAAACACTTCATAACTTCTCACTTGCTTTAACTATTGGTATTTTATTTGGTATTTATTCATCAGTACTTGTAGCATGTCCAGTTGCAATGTGGCTCGGTGTATCTCAGCGCAATCTCAGTCAAGATCAACCTAAAGAAAATCAATCACAAGAAATTAATCCTTAAGTTTTTTTAAACTTTGAACGCCCTCTCCATTAGTTATCAATTTGTCATTCTTATAGCTTTAGTTGCTATTTCAGCATTTTTCTCGCTTGCTGAAACAAGCTTAATGACACTCAATCGTTATAGATTAAAACATCTAGTATCCCAGGGTAATCATGCAGCAAAACTTACTCATAAACTTCTCTCTTCAACCGATAAGCTTTTAGGCGTCATATTACTATGTAAGGAATTCGCGAATGCGGCCTCTGCAATGTTTGTTACAGTCATTACGGTCAGGCTTTATGGAGAAGGACAAATAGCGCTCATGGTCGGAACCTTAGTGACCACATTTTTGATTCTTATTTTCGGCGAGATATCACCTAAAGTTATTGCAGCTTCCAAGCCTGAACGTTTTGCTTTCTTTAGTAGCTATATACTCTACCCGCTTTTAAAAATTCTTTATCCCATAGTTATCTTAGTTAACTTTTTTGTATTAACATTTGTAAAAATATTTAATGTGAAGATAGATTTCAATAATAATCTTCACGCAATATCTATGGATGAATTAAGAAGTATTATTTCTGAAGCTGGTCAATTTATTCCTAATCAACATCGTAAAATTCTACTCAATTTATTTGAGCTCGAACGGATAACTGTGGATGACATTATGATTCCGCATACTTCTGTTGAGTCTATCGATTTTGATTTAACTGACGAAGAGATTATTCAAAAGCTACTTACTTTGCAACATAGCAGAATATTAGTCAAAAAAAATTCGACTGAAAGTATTCTAGGCTTGCTTAATACACAAAAAATTATCAAACAACTTAATTTGGATGATGCATTGAATAAAATTACAAAAGATCATTTAAAAACACTCATTTCAGAGCCATACTTTATTCCTTCAGGCACGCCTTTGTATACTCAAATGCAACACTTTCAAGATAAGCAAGAAAGAGTGGGTTTAATTGTAAATGAGCATGGTGAATTTATTGGACTATTAAGCCTTGAAGACATCTTAGAAGAAATTGTCGGTGAATTTAACTTAGATTTTCTATCAAAATCATCTAAATTTAGTCAAGATGAAGATGGAGGATGGATTGTAGATGGAAGTGTCACCATTCGTACACTGAATAAAAAATTGAATCTTCAATTTCCTATTGACGGACCTAAAACACTTAATGGCTTAGTATTGGAATATTTTGAGGATATCCCTGAGCCGAACACAAGCTTCAAAATTGCCAATCACACCTTAGAAGTTCTTCAATCTCACGATCGTATTGTGAAGAGCATAAAAATCTACCCAATATCGTAATTTTTTATAAAATCTCAAAAAGAATTGCTTGAGTTTTTATTTTTTTTAATCACAATAATCATTAGGGTTTAGCTAATGCCAAAAATAAATGCAACTGAAGACATAAAGCTTAGTCCAAAAAAAGCTAAGACTAAACTACCTAGTATGTACAAGGTGATCATACTAAATGATGACTTTACGCCCATGGAATTCGTAGTAAATACGATTCAGCGTTTTTTTAATAAAAGTGTTGATGAAGCTACCCGTATAATGTTAAAAATACATACAGAGGGATTGGGTGTATGTGGAATTTTCCCTGTAGATATTGCAGAAACAAAAATGAATCAAGTGCTAAACTATGCGAAAGAACATCAGCATCCTTTGCAATGTATTATTGAAAGAATTGATTGAACCTAAATTATGATTGCTCAAGAACTTGAAGTAAGTCTGCATATGGCATTTATGGACGCTAGACAAAAGCGTCATGAGCTTATTACGGTTGAACATTTACTTCTCGCTATGCTTGACAATCCCTCAGCAGCCGAAGTCCTAAAAGCCTGTGGCTCAACCATTGATGTACTTAGAAATGAGTTAACACAATACATCGATGATCATACGCCAACCATATCTGGCGAGGATGAAGTAGATACCCAGCCCACATTAGGATTTCAAAGAGTTATTCAAAGAGCGATGCTTCATGTGCAATCTTCTGGTAAGAAAGAAGTGAATGGTGCAAATGTTTTAGTCGCAATTTATGGTGAAAAAGATTCACACGCTGTTTATTTTCTTCATCAACAAGGCATAACTCGACTTGATGTTGTTAATTTTATTGCGCATGGCGTTTCTAAATTAAATGAAGGTGATCCACAGAAAACATCTCCTGAGCAAGAAAATGATCAAGAATCCTCTTCTTCTAAAGCACTAGAGACATACACGATCAATCTAAATAAGATGGTATTGGCTGGAAAAATTGACCCGCTGATTGGTCGAGATTCGGAAATTGAACGTGTTATTCAAACATTATGTAGAAGAAGAAAAAATAATCCGCTCTTGGTAGGAGAAGCCGGAGTTGGTAAAACTGCTATTGCTGAAGGGCTCGCAAAAAGAATTGTCGACAAAGAAGTCCCTAGTATCTTAGAAAATACCACCATATTTTCTCTCGATATGGGCACTTTACTTGCAGGCACAAAGTATCGTGGGGATTTCGAGCAAAGACTTAAATCTGTCATGAAGCAACTGAATGAGCATAAAGATGCTATTTTGTTTATTGATGAAATTCATACCCTTATAGGAGCAGGTTCTGCAAGCGGCGGAACACTTGACGCATCAAATCTTCTTAAACCTGCGCTATCAAATGGATCTATTAAATGCATCGGAGCAACTACTTACCAGGAATACAGGACGGTCTTTGAAAAAGATCATGCACTCACAAGAAGATTTCAGAAAATTGATGTTGACGAGCCTAGTATTCTTGATACGATCAATATCCTTAAGGGTCTTAAATCAAGATTTGAAAAACATCACAATGTAAAATATTCTGTTGCAGCAATTAATAGTGCTGCAGAACTTTCTGCAAAATATATCAATGATAGGCATCTCCCTGACAAAGCTATTGATGTTATTGATGAAGCTGGGGCAGCACAAAGAATATTGCCAAAAAATAAACAAAAAAAAGTTATTACCAATAAAGAAATTGAAGATATCGTAGCGAAGATCGCAAAGATACCTCCAAAAAATATTTCTAATGACGACAAAAATGCCCTTAAAAATCTTGAGCGAGATCTTAAAGCAGTAATTTTCGGACAAGATAAAGCAATCGAAAATCTAGCAAGCGCTATTAAGATGACAAGAAGTGGATTAGGTATGCCAAATAAACCGATTGGTAATTTCCTATTTAGCGGTCCAACAGGCGTTGGAAAAACAGAAGTGGCCCGCCAGCTTGCTTATATATTAGGTATTGAACTCATTCGTATTGATATGAGCGAATATATGGAAAGACATGCAGTATCAAGACTTATCGGCGCTCCTCCAGGCTATGTGGGATTTGACCAAGGCGGACTCTTGACTGAATCTGTCAATAAACAGCCTTATTGTGTGCTTCTTCTTGATGAAATTGAAAAAGCGCATCCAGATATTTTCAATATCCTTCTTCAAGTGATGGATCATGGTTCTTTGACAGATAGTAACGGCAGAAAAACGGATTTTAGAAATGTCACACTTATTATGACAACAAATGCTGGAGCGGAGTCTCTCTCAAAAACTTCTATGGGATTTACGCAATCTAAAAAAATGGGCGATGAACAAGCGGAAATCAAACGGTTATTTACGCCTGAATTTAGAAATAGACTCGACGCAACAGTATCATTTGCACCACTCAGTCATGATGTTATTTTAAAAGTTGTCGACAAATTCCTAATGCAGCTCGAAGATCAACTCCATGAGAAAAAAGTGGATGCAACTTTCACAGATCCACTTAAATCATATTTAGCTAAAAATGGTTTTGATCCAAGTATGGGTGCAAGACCGATGTCACGCCTCATTCAAGATACAATCAGAAAGGCTCTTGCAGATGAATTACTTTTCGGAAAATTAACCAATGGTGGCAATGTAATCATTGATATTGATAGTAATGATAAAGTGAAATTAATTTTTGAAGAGGAAAATAAAGCCGTTCTTCAAGAATCTTAATTCTTTTGCATTACATCTTTAAACATTTGGCTTTCTATGAATCTCTGAAGCCATTTTTTCAATTCTCGATATTTAGAATTTAAAAACCAATCTTCATCCACCAAAGCAAATTGTCTTATAAAAGGAAATATTGCTATATCAGCAAGGCTTATTTTATCTATCATCAAATAATTTTTTGATTTTAATTTTTCATTCAATATATTTATAAATAGTTCACATTGAGCACGATAATATTCTTTGGAATGCTCAGGAAAACGATCGGCATATTTATATTTATCTAGATTTTTCTTAAAACTAAAATCATTTTCATTAATAAGCTCCTGGCTAAGATTATTATCATCTAAGATCCAATTGTCTGGATCAGATTTATTGAGGGCCCAGATCATGATTTCCAAGCTCTCTTCGATGACCTTTCCATTATTATCGATTAACACTGGAACTGTGCCTTTGGGGCTGAGTGCTAAAAAATCAAGAGGTTTATCTTTGAGTGAAATTTCTATAGGTTCATAATCTATATTGGCTTGATATAAAGCTAGCCGTGATCGAATAGCATAAGGACAGCGTCTATATGTGTATAGTCTTGGTCTAATTAACATTATCAACCAATGGACTGGCAAGCATCGAGAACGAGCTTTCTTCCTTGGTAAACGAGACCTGAATAAATTTGAACAAGCTCTGCACCAGCATTTATTTTTTCTAAGGCATCTTCTCCAGAAAATATACCTCCGACGCCAATAATGGGAACCTCGCCTTGAAGTCTTGCGTGAAGTTCGCGAATAATTGAATTAGATAATTTAAATAGAGGTTTACCTGACATTCCTCCAGCTTCTTTTCCGTTAAAAAGATCACTCACCAACTCTCTGCTAATAGTTGTATTAGTTGCTATTACACCATCAATTCTATTTTTGATAATACTTTTTGATATTGCATCTAAATGTTTATTTGTTAAATCAGGTGAAATTTTTAATGCAATAGGGACATAACGTCCATAGAAGTCAGCTAATCTAGTTTGCTCATCTTTAAGTTGGGCTAATAGATTATTTAAAGCTTTAGTTTCTTGAAGGTCTCTTAAGTTTTTTGTATTGGGTGAAGAAATATTGACTGCAATATAATTTGCATATTGATAAACCTTTTTCATACATAAAAGATAATCTTCTCCAGCCCGTTCTATAGATGTATCAAAATTCTTACCAATATTAATTCCAAGCACACCTTTATATTTACTTAATCTTATATTTTCTACTGCAGCCTCAAGACCTACATTGTTGAATCCAAATCGGTTAATAATGCCATGAGCCTCTGGCAATCTAAATAATCGTGGCTTTGGATTACCTAATTGAGGTCTTGGGGTAATCGTCCCAACTTCAATAAAGCCAAAACCTAATTTACCTAAAGCATCTATGTGATTTGCATTTTTATCTAGTCCAGCAGCTAATCCCACTGGATTTTGAAAGGGAATACCCATTACAGTTCTAAGTTTGCAAGGGTTAGGGGGTTTTAAAAAACTTAAAAGTCCAATTTTATTAGAAAGAGATAGTGCCTTAAGGGTTAAGTCATGCGAAAATTCTGCATCAAACTTAAATAACAATGAACGAATTAATTGGTGGCTCATAACACTGTTATTTTAACTTAGGAAGTTATAAGGCTTAATAAATATTATGCGATTAAATCGTAAAAATCACATTTTAGGAAAAACATCGGTTGATACCTTCTTAAAAAAATATTGGCAAAAAAAGCCGCTCCTCATCCGAAATGCAATTGAAAACTTTCAATCCCCCATTACAGAAAAAGATCTTTTTAATATTGCACAAGATGAAGAAGCCTTATCCCGACTTATAGAATATAAGCAAGGCTTATGGCAAGTGAAGTATGGTCCCCTCGAAAAATCAGACTTCCCTAAAAAAAAGAATGCGTCTTGGACGGTGCTTGTACAAAATATTAATCATCATTTTTCTTTTGCCAATTCTTTTCTAAATCTTTTTAAGTTTATTCCATATGCACGGCTTGATGATTTAATGGTGAGTTATGCCACGAAGAATGGAAGTGTTGGCCCTCATTTTGACTCCTACGATGTATTTTTATTTCAAGCAAAAGGTGAAAGAGAATGGAAGATTAGCGACCAAAAAGAATTTTTTCTAGATAAAAAATCAGCTATTAAGATTATTACGAATTTTAGAAGTAAAAATTCTTGGGTACTCAAACCCGGTGATATGCTCTATTTGCCTCCTAATATAGGGCACTGGGGTATTGCGCAAAGTGATGATTGTCTCACTTATTCCATTGGCTTCAGGGCGCCTAGTGCATTTGAAATCCAATCTAAATTTTTAGATTTTATTCAAGACAGCTTGAACACGAATAAAAATTATTTGTATAAAGATCCGAATTTAAATCTTCAAAAAGATCCAGCTGAAATTAATACAAATATGATTAAGAAAATTCAACAGACAGTTAATCAATTGCGTTGGAATAAAAATTTGATCAATACTTTTATTGGTCAATTACTTACTGAGCCAGTTGAAACTGCTATTTTTCATCGTCCTAAGGCAATTTCACTTGAAATATTTAAAAAAAATCTCTCAAAAAAGATTCTAGAACTTAACCCAAAAACAAGAATGCTTTTTATAAAAAATAATTTTTATATTAATGGTGAGCTCATCGAAGCTGAAAAGAAATATGCTGTATTTCTAAGGCAGCTTGCAAATGACAAAAAACTCTCATTTAAATCTAGTTTAAAAAAAAAGGATTTAAACGCTTTGGGGATAATCCTACTCCCCTTGTACCTCTCAGGATTTATTGATTTTATTTAATAATATTTAACTATCCAGCTTGTTTTGTTGTAGAATTATTGTCAGGGAGCTGTTCATGGCCCCGAATTCAACATTAATTTTAAGGATTAAAAATGACACGTTCACTACTTATCGCTTTATTATTAGCTATTGGTTTAACTGCTTGCGGCAAAAAAGAAGAAGCTGCTCCTGCTGCCGAAGCAGCTCCAGCTGCTGAAGCTGCTCCAGCTGAAGAAGCTAAATAATAGATAATTTATCTATTGTACGAATAAAAAAAGCCGGTTTTTAACCGGCTTTTTTATATGACCTGCCACGAAGTGCCGTCGCCTTGCGTTGCAATTTTTATCCAATCACGCTCACACCCTATTTTATCTACAATAACTTCTTTCACTAGCTCTTCAGTATTATTTGTCTCACTTAAATGCGCTGCGACAAGATGTTTTAATTGTTTAAATTGAATTTTCCCCAAAATTTCAGCTGCTGTTTGATTGTCCAAATGACCTAATTTACCGCTAATTCTTTTTTTCAAGCTATATGTGTAATCGCTGGATTCAAGCAAATTAAGGTCGTGATTAAATTCTATAATGAGCGCATCTAGTTGCTGAAGCATCTTTTCAATATGAGGTGTTGAACTTCCCGTGTCTGTCAAAATGCCCAATTTATGATTACCATCACTTAATGTAAATTGAGTAGGCTCTCTTGCGTCATGAGGTACTGGAAAAGGTTGAATGACAAAATCTTCTATTTCAAATGTATTATGGCTATCAATTATATTCAAATCAATTTCATAAGATTTAATCATATGTTTTGCACACATCTTATAAGTCCCATAAGAAAGCCATATAGGAATTTTGTATTTATTTGCTAGTTTAAAAGCACCTTTGACATGGTCCTCATGCTCGTGAGTCAAAAGAATGCCTGTGATATTTTCTGGAAATTCATTCAGTCTATCTAATCTAGACACAATATCCTGAATTGCAAAACCACAATCAACCATTAAAAGTGATTTGTTTTGCTTTACCACAAACGAATTACCAGCGCTCCCGCTTCCTAAAGATGCAAATTGCATCTTTATTTTAATTGCTCATAAAGAAGGGTGATGATTCGATTTGCGGTAGATGAGTTGTTTCTCTTGCCATCTGGGAATTCGATCAAAACCTGAGAACCACCTTTGTCTGAAGCAATAATTTTAATGCGATATTGTTTTTCTGGATTAGTCTTTTCCTTATCACTTCCACCCCAGAATTTAAGCTTCTCAGACAAAGGCTTGTCTTTTTTCTGAGTCGTATCTTTATCCTGTTTATCTTTTTTGTCATCGTCGCTCCAGAACATAAGAGAGTCTAAGATTCCTTTTTTCTTCTTAGGGCTATCATCAATATCAACATCAGCATATTTTACAAAATAGATTCCATTTGATCTGTCTTTGTCTTCAATCACAAATCCAATAATATCTAAAGCCAATCCTACTCTTCGCCAAGCGCGATCAAAAGGATCCTGGATTTCAAGTAATGTAGCACCATCAGCCTCTTTCAAAATTTCAGCTCTTTTTTGACTAACTGGTGCTGCAATAATTTCTTTTGCTCGCTTGTCTGCTATGCCAAGTTTCACCATAAGTCTTCTTAAAAGTTCAGCATCTAACTCATCATCTCTAGAGTCCACTTTTGAATCTTCTTTGGATTTTGAGTCATTTTTATAGCCCATATCTACAACGCCGTAGGGTGTTCGTATTTTTTCCTTACCGTCATCAGGCGCTGTATCAACACTTCGATGTGTCATATAAATTTCAGTCGTACCATCTTGAAGTCCACGCTCAAGACGAGTCCTAAATTTTTTACGGTTAGCCGTCCCTGATGCAAGTGAATCAAGCCAAGCATCAAATTTATCAAGCGTACCCTTTTTATCATTAATCATAAGATCGCCATCTTTAATCCATTCAGTCTCCATGACGCCTATTTCTGGATTTTCTTTTTTCACGGCAAATCCCATATCCAACCAAAAATCACGTATTAATGGCCATATTTTCTCTGCTGGCGCATTAACAACAAGCCATCTTTGGGCACCTGCTTTTACAATCTTCATACCCTCTGAATTAGGCAAAATGTTTGACTGGCCATTATCTTGTTTCTGTCCATTTTTAAAATCTGAATAACTAGTAGCGCCTGGTATTGCATAGGTATCATTTGTTGCCCCTGAGGTTAAATCAGGAGGCACTTCTAAAGGGCGAGATCTTCCAGTCGCCTTATAATCAGGAGCTGTGACTTTATCTACAATAGGAATGTTCTCACATCCACTTAAGAAAAAAGATAAAACAAACAACCATTTACTTTTCGCTAATAATTTCATTGAATATGAGCTTCCTTCATAGCAGTTTGAATAATTTTATGATACTCCGTGCTAAGTTCTACTAAAGGTAATCGAATACCTTCTTTGATAAGACCCATTGTCTTTAATGCCCATTTTACAGGTATTGGATTAGCTTCTATAAATAGATTAGTATGAAGTGAAAACAATTGTTGATTAATCTCGATCGCTTTTTCGTTTTGTTTAGCAATGACGTAAGCATACATTTCATGCATTAATTTAGGTGCAACATTGGCCGTAACAGAAATTACACCTTTACCTCCGAGTAACATAAGTGATAAAGCAGTCGCATCATCACCGCTTAAAACTGAAAAATGAGCCGGCAATCTTTTAATAAGATCGATACCTCGAGTCAAATCTCCTGTCGCATCTTTAATACCTACAATATTAGTAATTTTACTTAACTTTAAAACGGTATCGTTCTTTAAGTCACAGCCTGTTCTAGAAGGAACGTTGTAAAGAATTTGATCAATTGCAACTTCATTTGCAACTTTACTAAAATGCTGAAAAAGTCCTGTTTGATTGGGTTTATTGTAATAAGGCGTCACTAATAAACAAGCATCTGCACCAAGGCGTTTTGCTTCTTTTGTAAGATCGATAGCTTCCTGCGTAGAGTTAGCACCTGTGCCAGCTATTACAGGGATTCTTTTATTGACGTGTTTAACGGTTGTTTCAATAAGCTGACAATGCTCTTCGCAATTAACCGTAGGTGATTCACCCGTTGTTCCCACAATGACAATGCCATCCGTACCTTCATTAATATGAAAATCAATTAATCCATGCAGCGCTTGGATATCAAGACTTCCATCAGGAAACATTGGGGTAACAATTGCAACAATACTGCCTTGAGGTGACATGAGATTGGCTATTAATTTAGTAAAGCCGCTATTTTAACTTAAATAGGTAAACACCAAAAAAATTGATCGTTTTTTATATATAAAATAGTTATATAACTATAAAACTTTATTCTTTGAAGTAATAAAGAACTATTGATATATTTTAACCTCAAAAAAAGATCTTGAACTTTCAAAAGCCTCAATTGACAGAGGCTTGAGCTATAAGTATTTTCGGCAAATTTAAACGTATAATTTAACTTTATGACCCAACACTATTTATTAATTATCATTAGCACGGTATTGGTCAACAATATCGTTTTAGTGAAAATTTTAGGGCTATGCCCTTTCATGGGCGTATCTAAAAAGCTTGAAACATCGATCAGCATGTCTGCTGCTACCGCTTTTGTATTAACTATAGGCTCAATGACAAGCTGGGCTATTAATCATTATCTTCTAGAGCCTAATGATCTTATTTATTTAAGAACACTTTCATTTATTGTGGTAATCGCAGGCGTTGTTCAATTCACTGAGATGTTAATGGAAAAAAACTTTCCATTGCTTTATCAATTGTTAGGTATTTTTCTGCCTCTTATTACCACTAATTGTGCAGTATTAGGCATCCCTCTTTTGAATGCGCAATCAAGCCATACTCTTATAGAATCGGCATTATTTGGATTAGGCGGTGCTATTGGGTTTTCAATTGTATTAATTTTATTTGCATCAATAAGAGAGCGTCTCGAAGGTGCTGAAATACCATTGCCGTTTAAGGGTACTGCAATAGCTCTTGTCACAGCCTCCATTATGAGCCTTGCCTTTATGGGATTCGTGGGCTTAGATCGCTAAATGATTACCGCACTCCTTGTGATGATTTTTCTTGCCATCCTCTTGGGATTGATCCTAGGCTATTCTGCTATTAAATTTAAAGTAGATGGCGATCCTATGGTTGCGAGAATTGACGCCATACTTCCCCAAACACAATGTGGTCAATGTGGTTATCCTGGTTGTAAACCCTATGCTACTGCCATTGCGAAAGGTGAAGCTGATATAAACCAATGTCCTCCAGGAGGTGATGCTGGTGCCAGAGCTTTAGCGGAATTAATGGGCGTAGAATTTAAACCTCTTAATGAGGAACATGGCATTCAAAAACCAAAATCGGTTGCCTTAATCGAGGAATCAACTTGTATTGGATGTACTTTATGTATTCAAGCTTGTCCAGTAGACGCTATTTTAGGAGCTGCAAAACAAATGCATACGATTATTGCAAGTGAGTGTACGGGATGCGAATTATGCTTGCCACCATGCCCAGTGGATTGTATAACGATGGAACCTGTTCTTGAAAATTCTGCATCATGGAAATGGAAATATCCTATCTATAACATTCAAAAAGCTCAGAAGGCTTAACGCATTTATTATGCAATTAAAAAATATTTTTAAATTTAATGGTGGCGTTCATCCTGATGAAAACAAAACCATATCAACTCGCCTTCCTATTGCAAAATTACCTATCCCAAAGAAATTAATACTTCCTTTAAGGCAGCATGTCGGTCATGTTGCAAAACTTAAAGTCAAGCCAGGCGATCAAGTCCTTAAAGGTCAAATTATTGCCGAAGCTGATGGCAATATTTCTGCAGCGATTCATGCGCCTACATCTGGGAAGGTCTTAAAAATCAGTGAGGAAATACTCCCTCATCCGTCTGGCTTGCCTGATTTTTGTATTTCAATCGAACCGGACTTTAAAGACACATGGATTGAAAAAAAACCAATCTCATGGAAAACACTCGACCGCACTAAATTAATTGAAGCAATTTCTCAGTCAGGAATTGTAGGTTTAGGTGGCGCAGTATTTCCAACCCACATGAAATTAAAAATAAATCAAAACCAACTCATCAATACTTTAGTCATTAATGCTGCAGAGTGCGAACCATTCATCACTTGTGACGATATGTTAATGAGAGAAAGAGCTGATGAAATTATTCAAGGGTCATTAATTGCCCAAACGATCCTTGGCGCAAAAGAGTGTGTAGTCGGTATCGAAAATAATAAAACTGAAGCCTATGCAGCGCTAAAAAAAGCAGCTCAAAAAACGTCTATTGAAATTAAAGTAGTTCCAACACTTTATCCAAGCGGCGATGCAAAAAGACTCATTTATCTCTTAATGGGTATAGAAGTTCCTAAAGAAAAGCGCTCTGTAGATTTGGGTATTCAAGTATTTAATGTAGCTACTGTAGCCGCTATCTATAGATACCTTGAGTTGGGCGAACCATCGATCAGTCGAATTGTAACAATTACAGGAGCTGTCAAAAGCCCTCAAAATTTTGAAGTCTTATTTGGAACGCCTTTATCAGACTTAATCAATGCTGCCGGAGGCTCTATAAGCAAAACAAAAAAATTTATTATGGGCGGCCCTATGATGGGATTTGATTTGCCATCAATTCATGTCCCAGTTACAAAAGCAATGAATTGTGTCATCGAAAGTTCTCCCGAATTGTTTCCAGATCCAAAGCCTGTAATGCCTTGTATACGCTGTGCAAGATGTGCTGATGCTTGCCCAGTCAATCTACAACCTCAAGAATTATATTGGTTCTCAAAGTCTTCTCAACTTGAAAAAGCCAGAGATTACAATTTATTCGATTGTATTGAGTGTGGATGCTGTACTTATGTTTGTCCAAGCAATATTCCGCTTGTACAATTTTATAGGTATGCAAAAAGTGAAATTATTGCTCAGGATAAATCAAAAGAAGCTGCAAATACAGCTAGAGAAAGAAATGAATTTAGACTTGCAAGAATAGAAAGGGAGAAAAAAGAACGTGCTGAAAGAAATGCACAAAAAGCCCTAGGAGCTCAGGGGAAGCAAGCTGATGATGAAAAAAAATCAACCATCGCTGCGGCGATGGAAAGAGTTAAACAAACCCAACAAGAAAATATAAAAAACTAATATGGAAAATAGATCTCCTTACGTTGTTAATGCGCCTTCAATCAGCATAATTATGCTTAAAGTTTTGCTCGCACTCATTCCTGGCATAGTTTTATATGTTTATGTATTTGGCTTGGGCGTCATTGTTAATATCCTTTTGGCTTCTCTTACCGTCATAATGACTGAAAGTGTAATTCTTACCTTAAGAAAACTACCGATTAAGCCATTCATACTAGATGGCAGCGGACTTGTCACTGCCTGGCTTCTCGCCCTCTCTATTCCATCCATAGCCCCTTGGTGGATTATTGTCTTAGGTACAATTCTTTGTATTATTTTTGGTAAGCACTTGTACGGAGGACTCGGTTACAACTTATTTAATCCAGCCATGGTGGGATACGCAATCTTACTTATTTCTTTTCCGTCGGTCATGACGCACTGGCAAATACCTTCCAATCTTATGATTGATAATCCGAACTGGCTAGATCAAATTAAAGTTATTTTTAATAGCAACTTATTGTCGAAAGAAACCCTCGATGCAATGAGCTCTGCAACCCCTCTTGATTATATTAAAACGCAACTGACTTTGAATGAACCTTTAGCAACGATTCAACAAGACAAAATATTTGGTTTTGTTGGCGGGAGAGGATTAGAGTTGATTAATTTAGGGTATCTTGTTGGTGGTCTTTATATGCTCAAAGAGAAAATTATTTCATGGCATTTACCTGTTGCTTTTTTATCTACCTTATTTGTTGCAGCTTTGCTCTTTAAAATCATTTCACCTGATACATTTGCATCTCCCCTATTTCATATTATGAGCGGTGGAAGCATACTCTGTGCTTTTTTTATCATCACCGATCCAGTAAGCGCGCCAACAACGCCTAAAGGAAAAATCTATTTTGGTATGGGTATAGCTATATTAGTATTTATCATTCGAATTTTTGGCGGCTATCCAGAAGGAATTGCATTTGCGGTATTGTTTTTAAATATCTGCGTGCCTCTTATTGACAGTCTCACTCAACCAAGAATTTTCGGTCATAAATAAATTTATGTTTAAAGATCACTTTAAGAAAATATCAATCACCGCAACAACAATGATTATCTTTTCTCTGGCAGCATCAACAGCTCTGAGTATTTTCTACTTTATAACAAAATCTCCAATTGAAGAAAGCGATGCAAAAGCAAAAAGAATTTTTTTAAATCAAGTTATTCCGGCGAATCTTTATGATAACAATGTCGTAAAAGATACAATCTCTATTGAGCCCAACCCCCTCCTCGGAAACAAAAAAAATATTGATGTTTATCGAGCAAAAAAAAATAATCAAGTGATAGCAGTAATTATTGAGACTATGGCACCTGATGGTTACAGTGGCGAAATCAAAACACTTGTAGGTATAGATCAAGAAGATAAAATACTAGGCGTAAGAGTTATTACCCACAAAGAAACACCTGGCTTGGGAGATTATATTGAGATTGACAAAAGTCAGTGGATTAAAAATTTTGATTTCAAATCTTTAGATAAATTAACGGAAAAACAATGGGCCGTTAAAAAAGATGGTGGTGATTTTGACTATGTATCTGGGGCAACTATTACGTCTCGAGCTGTCGTTAAATCGACGTATAAATGTCTTCTATACTCAAAAGAAAATAAAAAAAGGCTATTTGCATCATGAGCGATATTAAGAAAATTGCATTTGATGGGTTTTGGAAGCAAAATCCAGGGGTAGTCCAACTGCTTGGGCTGTGCCCGACTCTTGCTGTCACAACTTCTGTAATTAATGGCTTAAGTCTTGGGATAGCAACAGCCCTTGTAATGGCTGCATCAAACGCCTCAGTATCACCTATTCGTAAATTTATACCGACCGAAATTAGAGTGCCTGTTTTTATTCTTATTATAGCTTCACTTGTAACAATAATCGATTTCAGTATTCATGCTTATATTCATCCACTTTACAAAGCTTTAGGCATTTTCATTCCTCTAATTGTTACAAACTGTATTGTATTAGCTCGTGTTGAGTCTTTTGCAGCTAAGAATGAAACAACTCCTTCTTTTTTTGATGGTCTTTTTATGGGTCTTGGTTTAGCTCTGGTGTTAGCACTTCTTGGTGGAATGAGAGAATTTTTTGGTAAAGGTACTTTATTTTCTGGTATTGATCTCATATTCGGCCCTTCAACCAGCAATTTAGTGATTCATTTTTTTAGTGATTACAACGGTTTTCTTTTGGCTATTTTGCCTCCCGGAGCATTTGTTGGCCTGGCTTGCCTCATCGCACTAAAAAACCGTATCGAAACACGTTAGTCTATTTCTTATGAATCCTCAAAAACGATTTAAAATTTTTGAGGTGCTGTCTAAAGCTACGCCGCATCCTACGACGGAGCTCATTTATCAGACGCCATTCCAACTCTTGATCGCAGTTATTTTATCTGCTCAGGCCACTGATAAATCAGTCAATAAAGCCACTTTGTTACTATTTAATAAGGCGCCTAATGCAAAACAACTCGCTCAAATGGAATTAAGTGACATTGAGACTTGTATCAAAACGATTGGGCTCTATAGAACAAAGGCTAAAAACATACTTGAAACTGCAAAGATTATACATAGCAAATTTAAAGGCGAGGTGCCTCATGATCGATTCTTACTTGAAGCACTTCCAGGTGTTGGAAGAAAAACAGCCAACGTTATTTTAAATACAATTTTTAATGAGCCAGCGATTGCGGTTGATACGCATATATTTAGAATTTCAAATCGAATAAATATTGCCCCAGGTGATAATGTACTTCAAGTAGAAAAAAAATTGATGAAAGTGACGCCAAAAAAATTTTTAAAGGATGCACACCATTTATTGATTCTTCATGGGAGGTATATCTGCACAGCAAGACTTCCAAAATGCAGCAGTTGTGTGATCAATGATTTATGTGAGTATAAGAAAAAATTATTAATTAAAAAGAAATAAGATTAATCTGTCTTTGAGCCGCCAATTGATTAATCTCTTTTTTTTGATCATCGCTTAGTCTGATCCATTCAGAAATCTCATCTTTACTTCTAAAGCAGCCCTCACAAAACTGATGCTCTTTATTAATAGTGCAAACGCCAATACAGGGAGATTCAATCAAA
>DATCVG010000039.1:0-10165 GCA_036567085.1 Candidatus Methylopumilus sp. | reverse complement strand
ATGCTTTTGTGCATGCATCAAGAAAATCTTCTCTTAAAACCAGATCTTCAGGCGGGTAGCCGCATATAGAAAGCTCAGGAGTAATAAATAGTTCAGCTCCTTTATTAGAAGCCTCCTTGGCGCGCTTAATAATAAGGCTACTATTTTTTTCTATATCCCCAACAAATGAATTTATTTGCCCTAGCGCTATTTTCATGATTTTTAGTAACTACCACCTGCATTTTTAATTAGATCAATAATTTCAGTGTTTTTAGCTTTAAGCGCGTATACAAGAGCTGTTAATCCATAACGATCCTTTGCTTTTAAATTTACTTTTGCGTCAATGAAAAGCTGAATCATTTCTTTGGATTTATTTGCTACAGCGTAATGAAGAATAGGTGTGCCATCAGAATCTTTACGATCAATATTAGCGCCATTTTCTATTAGGATCTTGGCGACAGGCAAGCGATTCTTTTTAGTAGCCCATGTCAGTGCTGTCCAATTAAATTGGTCTTCATAATCAACTTTTACGCCACGTTTTATAAAGAGAGCTACTGCATCTGTATTACCCTCTCTGGCAGCATACATTAGAGGGCTACATTTATATTTATCTGTAATATTTGGATCGGCACCATGATCTAGTAATGTTTGAACTGTTTTGATGTCACCATTCTTGGCTGCATACATTAAAACAGTTTGCCCTGAATCGTTGGCGTTATTTGGGTCAATACCGCGCTTGATTAAAAGATCTACAGTCTCGTGAAATCCTGATATGGCAGCTAATCCATAAGCACTCCACCCATCTTTATCTCTTATTTTAGGATCTGCTCCATTATCTAGTAGCAACTGAGCTGATCGTACATAATTTCTTTTTGCTGCGAACATTAGTGCAGTCCAACCATTGTTTTCAGTCGCATTTACTGCCGCACCTTTTTTTATTAAAAGCGCTACAATCTTATCCATATCTTTTCTCGCGGCATACATTAATGCTGTGACACCATCTTCATCTTTGGTATTTGGATTACCTCCACTTTCTAAAATAGCACTTACTGTTTCAACATCACCTTTTGAGGCTGCAGTTAAAAGATAATTCACAGATTCTTCAGCATATGCAATTGATGCAAATAAAGAAGTAATCAAAAGAAAAAAGAAAATAGTTTTTTTATACAATTTTTATTTTTTTAATAAGGCTTGCATGGTAAGTCCCATGTCGGCGGGCGATTTAGCCATGCTGACCCCGACTTTTTCTAATGCTTTAATTTTATCTATTGCAAGACCAAAGCCTTGCGAGATAATAGCGCCTGCATGACCCATTCGTTTTCCTTCGGGAGCTGTAATGCCCGCAATATAACCTGCGATAGGTTTTTTGATATGTTGTTTAATGTATTCAGCAGCCACTTCTTCATCCGAGCCGCCAATTTCACCGACTAAGATAATACCCTTAGTATTTTTATCTTCCTCAAACATTTGTAAGCATTCAATAAAATTAAGTCCTTTGATAGGATCTCCACCAATACCAACACATGTGCTTTGACCTAAACCAAGGACGGTAGTTTGCTGAACAGCTTCATAAGTTAATGTACCTGATTTTGAGATAATACCAATTGATCCAGGCAAATGAATGCTACCAGGCATGATGCCAATCTTGCATTCGCCAGGTGTAATAACACCGGGACAGTTAGGACCAATAAGCTTTGATTGATTAGCGCGTATAGCCGCCTTAACATTAATCATATCCTGAATTGGAATACCCTCTGTAATACATACAATAATTTCAATACCTTCTTCCGAAGCTTCAATAATTGAGTCTGCTGCATAAGCAGGCGGGACGTAAATTACTGAAGCATTAGCACTAGTCATTTTAATAGCATCTCTTACTGTATTAAATACAGGTAAATTAAGATGAGATGTGCCGCCTTTGCCAGGCGTGACTCCACCTACTAATTTTGTACCATAAGCGAGTGCTTGCTCTGAGTGAAAGGTACCCTGTTTACCAGTAAAACCCTGGCATATTACTTTGGTAGATTCATTAATAAGAATAGACATTTATTTTTTTATAAGGCTAGTCGCGATGGTTGCCGCTTCAGTAAGTGAATTCGCAGCTTTGATATTTAAGCCACTTGTTTGTAAAAGTTTCTTGCCAAGATCCACATTGGTTCCTTCTAATCTCACCACTATAGGTATTTGGATACCGACCTCTTTGACTGCTGCAATAATGCCTTCCGCAATAATATCGCAACGCATAATACCCCCAAAAATATTAACTAAAACAACTTGTACGTTATTATCATCAAGAATAATTTTAAAAGCTTTCGCAACAGTTTCAGCAGTTGCCCCACCACCGACGTCTAAAAAGTTTGCAGGTTCTCCACCATAAAGTTTAATAAGATCCATGGTAGCCATGGCAAGACCTGCGCCATTAACCATGCAGCCAATATTTCCATTAAGTGCAATATAATTTAATCCAGCGTTAAAAGCCTCAGCTTCTTTAGAATCATTTTGTGACCAATCGCGAAATTCTGCCAATGTTTTTTGTTTCAAGAGTGCATTGTCATCAACTGTCATTTTGCAATCGAGAGCAATTATTTTTTTATTAGAAGTAATCACGAGCGGATTAATCTCTAATAGTGCAAGATCATTTTCAATAAAGACCTTAAAAGCACTTCGAGCAAACTTAACAAAATCATTAATCATTTCATTAGGCAAACCTAATGCAAAGGCAATATTTCGAGATTGAAAGTCCATGAGGCCGTTAATTGGACTACATAGCTCTTTGATAATTTTTTCCGGATTATTTTTAGAAATTTCTTCAATTTCTATGCCGCCAGCAGAAGAAGCAATGACAACGATCCTTTCTGATTGCCTATCAACTAATATAGAAAAATATAATTCTTCTTCGATATCGCATGATTCTTCGATAAGAATTGAAGTAACAGGCTGACCATCTGGCATATTTTGATAAGTGACAAGTTTTTTATGGAGAAGTGAATTTGCAAATTCAGACGCCTCTTTATTTGAACTCACAATCTTAATGCCACCTGCTTTACCTCTGCCACCTGCGTGAATTTGGGCTTTTATGACATAAGAAGAAGTTTCCAGCTCGCCTATTGATTGATCCACTTCATCTATCGACTTAATTACAATACCTTTTGGAATAGAAATACCGTATTTTGCAATTAACTGTTTGGCCTGATATTCGTGGAGATTCATGATAAAAAGGAGCTAAATAAGCATTATTTTCTACGAATTTAGGCAAACATGCTAGTTAAGAATTATATTTTCATAGCAATGTTAGAATTATTCATTTAGTGCCTTTTATCATTTATTCATTTTATGAAATTATTAATTCAATCTTCATATAGTTTCGAAAGTCATTTGGCAGAAATCTCTGAAATTTTAAACCAAGTGACAGCTTCTCCATATAAGCTTATCAATGATAATGCTGCTATATATGATATTAGAGATGACTTATCTGGGGATTTAAAAAATCAACTTGATTTAAAAAATATAGATTTTGCAATTTTAGATAACTACAAAGCTTTAAATGAATTTAGCTTATGTGTCATGGATATGGATTCAACACTCATATCCATTGAATGTATCGATGAAATCGCAGATATGTGCGGCAAAAAAGATGATGTCGCTTTGATTACTAAAAGCGCCATGATGGGCGAGATTGATTTTTCACAAAGTCTCATTAAGCGAGTTTCTTTATTAGAAGGCCTAGGAGAAGAGATGCTCTTTAAGGTCATAGAAGAAAGATTAAAATTTAACGAGGGCACTCAAGCATGGATTAAAGCTTGTCGTAAAAATAATGTCACAACAGTGCTTGTTTCAGGTGGCTTTGATTATTTTGCAGATTATGTGAAGAATAAACTAGGGATTGATGTTGCTATATCTAATCAGCTTGAAATTAAGGATAAGAAACTCACAGGTAAAGTTTTAGGCCGTATCGTGAACGATGAGGTAAAGGCTCAGACAGTGAGAGATTTTCAATCTAAACTTAATATTGATAGATCAAAAACTATTGTGATTGGGGATGGAGCGAATGATTTAAAGATGTTAGCTGAAGCTCAATATAGTATCGCATATCATGCTAAGCCTATTGTTCAAGAAAAGGCACGATTTAAATTTAATCACTCAGATTTTAAGGGCGTATTAAATCTTTTTAAAATTTAAATAAGCTCTTCTTTTAAGAAGCCCGCTTTATATCGTGCTTCCTTATTTAGCTTTTCATAATTTAATTCAATATCGTACTTTTTAAGCAAACTCTTATAGGTTTCATTTGGGTCTAGTTTCTGAGATTCACATGCCCAGCGATACCAAATATTGCCGATAGACACATGACGAATCTCTTCTTCATAAATGATTTGTAAAATCGATACAATTTCATCATCTTTTTGCTGCTTAAATTTTTCGATAATAGGTGGGCTGACATCAAGACCTCTTGCTTCCATGGTTCTTGGAATAAGTGCTAAACGATGTATTAAATCGTGATGAGTTCTTTCAGCCATTTCCCAAAGGCTATTATGTGCATTAAAGCTGCCATAGCTTAAACCAAATTTTTTAAGATAGTCATTAAGTAAATTAAAATGTGCCTGCTCCTCGTAGGCGACTTGGATCCAGTCAAAATAAAATTGTTCTGGAAGATTTTTAAAGCGCCAGATGATATCGAGCGCTAAATTGATTGCACAAAATTCAATATGGGCTAGTGCATGAATGAATATTAATTTTCCATATTGAGTCGAGGCTGATCTTTTTTCAACGAGTCTGGGTGCGACAATATCAGGTTTAGAAGGTGCACCTGGTAATTGAAAGGTGTGTTTTATATCATTTTTTGAATCAATCGTTACTCGGCGAGATTTAAAGGATTCGTATAAAGCTTTAACCTGATTTAATTTATCATTTAAATCATTTGTGGCAAGAGCTTTTAGGCTTTCCGCTCTTAACTCCATAATGTAATCAATTAATGAATAGGTACGATCGTAACAGAACCAGCTTTCATATCTGGTGTAATGATAGATTTTTTATCATAAGATAGCGCTATGTCAGCAGCAGCTTTAAAGCCGTCTTTAAATAAACTGACTTTGTTGCCTTGAACCTTAAATATCTTTCCATTTTTCCAGTCACTAACAAAGAAATTATTTCCAGACTTAATTAGGCCATCACCACCGCCAAGCGCTTCAGCAACCTTTGTAATTGATTTAGTTTTTAAATTAATTTTGTATAAAATGCCGCTTGAAAAATCTACTTCATAAAGATCATTTTTAACAACCCAAAGGCCATTAGGCGCTAGGATTTCAGGTGTGTTTTCATTAAGTACTAAAGTAATTTTTTTGTCTTTAGCAATTTTAAAAATGGCGCCACCTGATTGAAGATTACCGCTATCACTCACGTATAAATTGCCTGATTCATCTGAAGTAATATCATTTAGAAAAATAGGTGTTTGTGGAAATGCCATAGTACTTCCGAATACACTCCATTTCCCATCTGGCTCAACTTTCAATACTCGATTTTTATCTGCTACATACAAAGACTTACCAACAAAAATTAACCCTTTAGGATCATCCATCCCACTTGCAAATGTTGAAAGTTTTCCATCAATTGAAATACGTGTAACTTTTCCATCACCATCTTTATTGAATTCACCAATCTCAGAGACATAAATGTCACCTTTGGCATCTTGAATGACTGATTCAGGACTTACAAAACCTGAGATTATATTTAAGGATTCATGCCCTTTTAAAGTGACACTTACGAGCGCTGATAATAGACATAAGAAAACACGTAAATTTTTCATAATTTTTTTAGAAAGGTTTAATTAAAGACACTTGTCTTCACAGCCTTCTTCGCTTACGCCCAACGACAGAAGCAAGTCTGCCATTTTTGTGTCGCCTTTCTCTTTAACAACACGAACGATAGATACGCCACCTTTCATTTTTTTATTGATATCAGCACCTTTAGATGCAAGGTATTTGACAATTTCAGTTCTGCCGTCAAAAGCAGCGTGATGAAACGCATTCATTTTAGTAAGCGGGTGAGTGTAATTAATGTCTGCACCATGATCCGCTAGGTATTTGAGTATTTGAAATTGGCCTTTAGAGGCCGCCATAAGAAACGGGCTCCATGCGAAATAAGTTGAATTAACATCTACTTTTTTGACTTCAATATATTTTTTAACGATTGGTAATTTACCTTCATTCACAGCTGCTGCAAATTCGATTTCTTCTGCATCAGTCAATGCAAAAAGTTGCATTGAGAAAGTAAGTAAAATTAATGTTAATGTGGTTTTTAAAAATTTATTCATAAAGATTGATTCTTTCGTTTAGTTAAAAAATTGATAAGCATTGGCAAACATTTTATACCATGGCGCTAATCCATCCCAGGTTTTAGGATGCCAAGAGTTTTGTATTGCTCTATAAACTCTCTCGGGATGAGGCATCATAATAGAAAACCGTCCATTTTCCGAAGTGAATCCAGTAATTCCTTCAGGTGATCCATTTGGATTCATCGGATAGATAGAAGTTCCCTTGTGGTAATTATCAACATACCGAAGTGTTGCAAGTTGATGATTTAAAACATCATTCAACTGATTCTGAGTTTGATATTCTGTAAAGCCTTCACCATGCGCAACTGCAATTGGAAGTATTGCGCCATTCATTTCATTAAAAAATATTGAATTAGATTTAAGAATTTCAACAGATACAAATCTTGCTTCAAATTGTTCAGATTTATTTTTTATAAAATGAGGCCATAAGGCGGAGCCTGGAATAATCTCTTTCAAGTTACTCATCATTTGACAGCCATTACAAATGCCAAGTGCTATCGTATCAGTTCTTGAGAAAAAATCTTCAAAAGCATCACGAGTTTTTGAATTAAACAAAATAGATTTAGCCCAGCCTTCACCTGCACCTAACACATCGCCATATGAAAAACCACCACATGCAACGAGCGCTGAAAAATCAGTTAAAGATTTTCGATTCTCAATAATATCTGACATGTGCACATCATGTGCTTCAAATCCTACAGTCGAAAATGCAGATGCCATTTCAACATGGCCATTAACGCCTTGCTCTCTTAGGATAGCTATCTTAGGTTTTGTTTTTTTGATTTCAAAAGACTGGGGAATCTTAAAATCAAATTTTGGATTTAACCCTGGATCAAAATCATCCGAAATTATAGAAAATTCTTCTAAAGCGCATACTGGATTATCTCGCATCGATTGGATTTTGTATGATGTTTCAGTCCATGCGCTTTGTAAACTTGACCTTGTATCTTCAAAGACAGTGTTATTTTGATATTTGATGTGAATGATTTGATCTAAATTGACAGATCCAATTAAGAAGGCATTTTGATTTAAAGCCGCATTAATTTTTGTAAGTACACTTGAGATATGTTCTTTCTTAATTTGAATGACAGCACCTAACTCTTCGTTAAATAGAATAGCTTTAATATCAGGGCCACACGCGGTTAAATCAATATCTAAACCACAACGCCCTGCAAAAGCCATTTCAGCTAAAGTAGCAAGGAGCCCACCATCCGATCGATCATGATAAGCCTCAATCATATTTTCATCTTTCAATGTTTGGATCACATGAAAGAATGCTTTAAGAGTTTTTGTGTCTTCAAGATTTGGTGGCGTATCGCCAACTTCATTAAATACCAAGTTAAATGATGAAGCTCCTAATCGATTCTTGCCTAAACCCAGGTCGATATAAATCAGACCACTTTCCTTAAGATTTCTATTAAGTGTAGGCGTTAAAGTTTTTCTAGCATCAAAAACAGGTGCGAACGCAGTTAAGATAAGCGATACAGGCGAAATAACAGCTTTTTCTTCTTTGTTATCAAGCCAGGATGTCTTCATAGACATAGAATCTTTACCTACAGGAATACTAATACCTAAATCAGGGCAAAGATGCATACCGATTTCTTCAACAGCATCAAATAAATCAGCATCTTCACCTTCATGCCCTGCAGATGCCATCCAATTAGCTGATAATTTTATATCTTCTAAATGATGAATGGATGCTGCGGATAAATTGGTAATCGCCTCACCTAAGGCCATGCGAACAGAGGCTTTAGCATCAATCATTGCAATAGGTGTTTTTTCACCAATAGCAAAAGCCTCACCGAGATTACTATCAAAAGATGATAAGGTGACGGCGACATCTGCAACAGGAACTTGCCAAGGACCCACAAGCTGATCTCTTGCAATTAATCCTGTCACTGATCGATCGCCAATATGAATCAAGAACATTTTATTTGCAACAGCAGGGTATCTTAAAACACGATATACTGCGTCTCGGATATCAAAATCTTCTGTATTGACAGATTTAACTATTCTTTCTTTTCTCTTTACATTTCGTGTCATCTTAGGTGGTTTTCCTAAGAGGATAGATAAGTCCATATGCACTGCATCTTTTTTAAGAAGACTATCCTCGACAATAAGTTGTTTATCTTCTTTTGCAGTACCTACAATTGCAAATGGACATCTTTCACGTTCGCAAAAAGCTTTAAATAAAGCCAGATCTTTTTCTTTGATAGCTAATACATAACGCTCTTGAGCTTCATTACACCAAAGCTCGCGTGGCGACATACTTGGCTCTTCATTATTAATTGCACGTAATTGAATAATCGCACCTACGCCACCATCATTTACTAATTCAGGAAATGCATTTGATAAACCACCAGCGCCTACATCATGAATACTTAAGATAGGATTTTGATCGCCTAATTGCCAGCATCGATCAATCACTTCTTGAGCTCTTCTTTGCAATTCAGGATTGCCACGTTGTACAGAATCGAAATCTAAATTTTCTTCATTAAATCCAGTGCCCATACTTGAGGCAGCGCCACCACCTAAACCGATAAGCATCGCAGGACCCCCTAATTGAACAAGAAGGGCGCCTGGTGGAATCGCATGTTTTTTTGTATGAATATCATTAATACTGCCAATGCCACCTGCCAACATAATGGGCTTATGAAAACCTTTTATCTCATTATTGTGTTGGATTTCTAATGTTCTAAAATAGCCTGCAATATTGGGTCTGCCAAATTCATTATTATATGAGGCGCCTCCAATCGGCCCGTCGATCATAATTTGAAGTGCTGATGATATGCGCGAAGGGGCGCCATAGCTATCTTTTTCCCAAGGCTGCATAAATTCAGGGATGCGAAGATTAGACACTGAAAATCCTGTGAGACCGGCTTTAGGTTTCGAGCCTCTTCCTGTTGCACCCTCATCTCTAATCTCACCGCCTGCGCCAGTCGCGGCGCCAGAAAAGGGGGAAATTGCTGTCGGATGATTATGTGTTTCTACTTTCATAATAAAGTGAGTGAGTTCTTCATGATTGCTATAAATACCATTTTGATTCGGATAAAAGCGATTGATCCTAGCGCCCTTTACAATAGAAGAATTATCAGAGTAAGCCACAATCGTATTGCCAGGATGTAACTGATGCGTATTTTTAATCATGCCGAAAAGTGATTTGGATTGCGTCTTGTTATCTATAACCCAATCGGCATTAAATATTTTATGGCGACAATGTTCTGAGTTTGCTTGAGCAAACATCATGAGCTCTACATCTGTAGGATTTCTTTTGATAGAAGTGAAGTAATTAAATAAATAATCGATTTCATCTTCAGATAAAGCAAGTCCGAGTTTTTTATTGAAATCATTTAAGACTTGTTTCCCATCCTCAATTATTTCTGCATACTGGATCGGTTTTGGAGGCAAATGAGAAAAAAGAGATTGAGTATCCTCAAGATTAAAGATTGAAACTTCTGTCATACGATCATGAAGTGATATGGAAAGCGCTTTTTTTTCATTTTCGGATAATAAAGTTTTGTTTTTTAACTCAATATAAACAGCAACAGCTCTCTCGATACGTTTGATGTCAGAGAGTCCACAATGATTTGCAATATCAGTAGCTCTTGAAGCCCAGGGTGATATGGTGCCCGGACGCGGCATAATGATAATTACATTATGTTTAAATGTTAAGGTTTGAGCTTGAGGGCCGTAATGCAGAATTTTTTCTAAGATCGTTTTATGTGTTTCTGTGATTTTTTTTTCACACCATATGATATGAATATATTCAGAATGAATATCTTTGATCTGATGATTAATTGTTTGAAGTTTTCCAAGAAGCTTTTCTTTTCTAAACTTTGAGTAAGCTGGACCACCAGC
>DATCVG010000038.1:0-12361 GCA_036567085.1 Candidatus Methylopumilus sp. | reverse complement strand
CTTAATAGCATCTACTAATGATTCACGGCAACCATAAAGATTATCAAATTTAGATTTGGTCACTGAATCATTCACATTAATAGCAGGGAAAGCTAATTTGCCTTCTTTATGCATTTGATATAAACGATGAACACCTGTAGTAGTTTCTTCGGTCACACCTTTAATATGCTTAAGTCTCACAGAATACCAATGAGGGTCTGTCGCTAATTTTTGTTTAATTGAATTAAAAAGAGATATCTCTTCTTCACTTGAAGGTTTCGAAATAACTGAAGCATCTTTTTCTGCACGCGTACCTAGATGAAGGAGCAAAGTTGCATCGCCTCCATCATCTAAAATCATATTGGTGAAGCCGCCATCACTCCATTCAAAAATACGGTGTGTATATTCCCAATATTGATCAAGTGTTTCACCTTTAAAGGCAAAAACAGGTGTGCCGCTCTTAGCAATTGCAGCAGCAGCATGGTCTTGGGTTGAATAGATATTGCAAGATGCCCATCTCACTTCAGCACCCAAATCTTTAAGCGTTTCGATAAGAACGGCTGTTTGAATTGTCATATGCAATGATCCACTGATGCGAGCACCCTTTAATGGTTTTTCTTTTGCATATTCTTCACGGATGGCCATAAGTCCCGGCATCTCAGTTTCTGCTATAGCAATTTCTTTTCGACCGAAATCAGCCTGATTAATATCGGCAACGAGATAGTCTTGTGTATTTAAATTTTGGTTAGTCACTGTATTCATTTTAAATTCCTTTTGAATGCTAAGTGACCAGCTGGGATGTTTCGGTATCCACCAACATCCCGTGACTGGCACGGTTATAAATTGGTGAACGCCGTTTACAAGTAAACTTGTAATCTGAGCCTGGGATTTTATGAAAAAATCTCGCAGCGTTCCTCAGAAGAGTTGCATTATAGATTAAAAGTATCTAGGACTCAAATACTTACTAAAGTTCAAATATTTAATTTGCGGATTTAAGGGCGTGCGCTTTATCTGCTGTTTCCCATGAAAACTCTGGCTCATCGCGTCCAAAATGCCCATAAGCCGCGGTTTTCTTATAAATAGGGCGCAATAGATCAAGCATTTTTACAATACCTTTAGGCCTTAAATCAAAATGCTCGTGCACCAATGCAGTCAATTGATCGTCTGAAATCTTGCCTGTACCATAAGTTTCAAGCATCACTGAAGTCGGCCTTGCCACGCCAATCGCATATGAAATTTGCACTAAACAACGAGAGGCCAATCCTGCAGCCACAATATTTTTAGCTACATAGCGCGCAGCATAGGCTGCTGATCGATCCACTTTACTGGGATCTTTGCCTGAAAAAGCACCACCACCATGGGGTGCGGAACCGCCATACGTATCTACAATAATTTTTCGTCCGGTGAGCCCGCAATCACCTTGAGGTCCGCCAATCACGAAACGACCTGTAGGATTTACAAGATACTTGATATCGCCTTTCATGAGTTCTTTAGGCAGAATGGGCTTAATAATTTCTTCAATCACTGATTCGCGAATGGTCTCCAGCGAGACTTCTGGATCGTGTTGCGTTGAGAGAACCACAGTATCAATCGAATGTGGTTTATGATCTTTATACTTTAAAGTGACTTGTGCTTTAGCATCAGGACGAAGCCAAGGAAGCCTGCCATCCTTTCTTAAGTAGGACTGTCTTTCCATCAATCGATGGGATAACCAAATGGGCATAGGCATTAGCTGGGCTGTTTCATCACAAGCATAACCAAACATCAGGCCTTGATCGCCAGCGCCTTGGTCTAAAGGATCATCTAAAGCACCATCCACACCTTGCGCAATGTCAGGTGACTGCTTGTCATAGGCAACGAGCACTGCACAACCTCTATAGTCAATGCCGTAATCTGTATTGTCATAACCTATATAGCGAATCGTATCGCGCGCTACTTTAATATAATCGACATTCGCAGTGGTCGTAATCTCGCCTGCCAAAACTACAAGCCCTGTATTTGTTAAAGTCTCAGCTGCAACACGTGCTGTTGGATCTTGTTCGAGAATAGCATCAAGAATCGCATCAGATATCTGATCAGCTACTTTATCTGGATGACCTTCAGAAACAGATTCTGAGGTAAATAAATACTCACTCATAGTTTTTTCCAAGTTTAAAATTACGTAAAGCGTTTAGAATAGCAAAATATCAAGATTAAATACAATTATGCCATCAAGACTTCTCTTATCTTTCATTGCTATATTCTTTAAATTACCTCTCTTTATGCTGCATGCACTGGGTGCGTTATTTGGACGGATCGCTTATCAATTTGATCGTCGATTTAAAGAACGTATCGATGCAAATATAAAACGTGCTTTTGCCACATTAGACAGAAATGATTTAAAAAAACTCACGTCATTAGTAATTCGAGAAATCGGAAAGTGCTTAATGGAAGCACCTGCTATTTGGTTTAATGCTCCTCAAAAGAATTTTCGCTGGGTCAAGCAATGTTATGGGTGGCAATATGTTGAAGCTGCGCTCAAAAAGAAAAAAGGTATTATTTTTTTAACACCTCATCTTGGCTGTTTTGAAATTACCGCTCAGTACTATGCACACTTTGGTCCGATCACTGTTCTTTTTAAACGTCCAAAACAAAAATGGTTAGCTAATATTGTTTTATCTGGCAGGCATCACTCACACATTCATCTTGCTGAAGCTAATATCCAAGGTGTAAAGCAATTAATGCAGGCATTAAAAAAAGGTGAAGCCATAGGCATATTGCCCGACCAAGTACCTAGTGAGGGCCAAGGTGTGTGGACTCAATTTTTTAATACACCCGCCTATACAATGACACTTGTTTCGAAACTTGCAGAATCATCAAAAGCCACTGTCCTTATTGGTTTTGGTCATAGGCTTTCAAAGGGTCAAGGATATGAAATCTTTATTGAGCCCTTAGGGTCTGATCACTCTCCTCAAGGCATTAATGATCAACTTGAATTACTCATTCGAAAATATCCCACTCAGTATCTTTGGAATTATCAGCGGTTTAAAAAACCAAATAAATAAGAGACAATCATTTTATGAAACTTCATTTTACAAAGATGCATGGGATTGGTAATGACTTTATAGTGCTGGACCATACAAAGTCTCCTTTCCAATTAACTCAAGGGATCATTCAATCTTTATCTCATCGACAATTCGGTATTGGATTTGATCAGCTCCTGGTGGTTGAGAGTTCAACGCTTAAAGATATTGATTTCAAATATCGAATTTTTAATCAAGATGGTAGTGAAGTAGAACAATGCGGTAATGGTGCGCGTTGTTTTTATCGATTTGTAAAAGATAAACATTTAACTGAAAAAGAATTGATTCGTGTTGAAACAAAATCTGGCGTCATTGCATTGACTGAAGACCATGAACATATGATTGAAGTAAATATGGGTACGCCCATTTTTAATCCTAAACTAATTCCATTTATTTCAGATACAGAAAAAAATGAATACTCTATTTCTATAGAGTTGCCCGATCAAAAAGAAATGATAAATGTAGCTGTATTATCTATGGGCAATCCCCACGCAGTGATTACAGTTGAGGACATCGATAAGGCTCGTGTTAAAACATTAGGTGCCTATTTGGAATCACATCCACTTTTCCCAAATCGTGTGAATGTTGGATTTATGAAAATTGTAACGCCGCATCATATTCATTTACGTGTTTTTGAAAGAGGTGTGGGTGAAACGCTCGCCTGTGGTACTGGGGCGTGTGCTGCAGTTGTGTCAGGGATTAAGCGTCATCTCCTTACCTCCCCTGTGAAAGTTGATATGCCAGGGGGGTCATTATCTATTGATTGGAGAGGTGATACAAATCCTGTCATGATGAAAGGTCCCGCCGTCACCCTCTTCGAGGGAGATATTGAGATCGCTTAAATCTTATGGAACATAATCACTTCCAAAAAAGTTATATTGATTACCTCACCTTTGAAAAAGGGCTAAGCCATAATTCTATTAAAAGTTATACACACGATCTAATTCAACTTGTGATACTCGTCGAGCATGACCGTTTTGAGTCGATTACTATTCAAGATATTAGGCGCGCAAGCGCTAAACTTAATAGCCAAGGACTGCACGGTAAATCTATCGCCCGCATGCTATCTGCATGGCGAGGTTTCTTTGACTACCTGATTGAACGCCATCAATTTAAAGAAAATCCTGTTCAAAATGTTCATGCGCCTAAAACTGCCAAGACCTTGCCACAAACTTTATCCATCGAGCAGATGGTCAAACTCATTTCGATTGATGACTCAACTTTATTAGGTTTAAGAGATAAAGCTTTCCTAGAATTATTCTATTCATCTGGATTGCGTTTAAGTGAAGTAGTGAACGTGAATATTAATGATCTTGATCTTCAAGAAGGTGTGATGACCGTCACAGGTAAAGGTAATAAAACGCGTATAGTGCCGGTAGGACAAAAAGCGATTCATGCTATTCGGTCCTGGATTGAAAAACGCGCAACGATTAAGGTCGATGAGAAATCTACTGATGCACTATTTATTTCTGAGCGTGGTAAACGCATGTCAGCGCGTGCTATTCAATACCGTATTCAGATGTGGGCTATCAAACAAGGTATTGATAGTACCGTACATCCTCATTTATTAAGGCACAGTTTTGCTTCACATGTTTTACAATCAAGCCAAGACTTGAGGGCCGTTCAAGAAATGTTAGGTCATGCCAATATAAGTACGACTCAGGTTTATACGCATTTAGACTTTCAACATCTTGCTAATATTTACGATAAAGCGCATCCAAGAGCCAAAAAGAAATCATGATCTATTTAATTTATTTAAGCACTATTGACGCACTTCAATTCTTTAAACTATAGTGAAGGTATGGAAGCTCAACTCATCGCTTTAGAGAAAAAAATTAAGCAGCTCATCAGCTTAATTGAGTCTACGCAAGAAAAAAATAAGGGACTCGAAACAAGACTCGCTTCTTCTGAAGCTACGCTCACAAAACTTCAATCCAATATGCAAGAAGCAAGTCTTCGTCTTGAAAAAATGATAAGGCAACTGCCTGAGGAAAATCGATGAGTTCAAAAAATGTGACAGTCACGATCATGGCCCGTGAATTCATCATCGCTTGTCCAGAAGGCCAAGAAAAAAGTTTAATGGATTCAGTACAATACCTAAATCAAAAAATTGATCTCATTCAATCTCAAGGAACAATTGTAGGGATCGACCGTATCATTATCATGGCAGCCCTCAATATTACCAATGAACTTCTTAATCAAAATTCTTCTGACGGTGTAGATATATCTCAATTCCGCCATAAAATTTCATCGATCGAACATCAAATCGATGAAGTGCTTGCACAAAACTAAAGATCTGCCTATTCTTTTACAAATATTGTGATGAGCAAGTTTGTTTTTTTAAGTGTTGCTTAGGCTAATAATTCCTTGAACTAGTCTATAGCATCGGTTTTAGCTCATCAGGTTGCGGTGTGAGCGATCTAAATTGGGTGCTCTTTTAAGACACCCTTGGCGATTGCACCTAATGCACCTTAGGCTTTTACCCCTTGAACCTTTGGTTCAGGATGCTGGTCTAGGCAACACTTAAGAAAATCAACATAGCTCTTTACACGCTTTTAACTTTTTTTATGATGAAACTATGCGCTACTGGCTTATGAAATCTGAACCGTCTGATGTGTCGATAGACGATTTAGCAAAACTTCCTAAACAAACCATTGATTGGTATGGCATTAGAAATTACCAAGCGAGAAACTTTATGCGAGATTTGATGAAAATAGGCGATCTCGCTTTTTTTTATCACTCAAATTGTGATGTGCCTGGTATCGCCGGTATTGTTAAGGTCAGCAAACTTGCTTACCCTGATCGCTTTCAATTTCAAAAAGGTCACAAGTATTTTGATCCAAAATCAACGCTTGAAAATCCTCGCTGGCTTAATGTGGATGTAACACTCGTTAGAAAAACAAATTTATTAAGCCTAAAAGAATTGAGAGAATTTAAAGCATTACAAAATATGCGCGTACTCCAAAAAGGTAATCGCTTATCGATCACGCCGGTGACAGAAGATGAATGGACGTTCATTGAAAAGCATTTGAAATAAAAAAAGCCCAAAAAGTCTTTGGGCTTTTTTACTTAAGACTATTTTATTTAACGCTATCTAAAGTACCCATAGCCTTTGGATAAGCGACGACTCCCCATGGGATTTCTTTATGTGGAATGTGTTTAGTCACTTCTAATTTTTCTGTATCAATTACAAGCACTTCGTCTGATTTTCCGCAAGCAAGTAAGATATCTTTGTCATCTGGTGAAAAACTAAAGTGCCAACAACGTCGGCCTGTGGGGATATCTTTAATCTTTTCAAAATTAGTTGTGTCATATACTTCTAATGTTTTTGCTTTTGAAGTTGCAACAAATAATCGTTTCCCTTCTCGATCAAAACTCACACCATAAGGTGACTCACCGGTAGCGATCGTTTTAAGATGTTTAAATTGATTGTCTAAGACAATAAAGCTATTTCCATACTCCAGAGTGGATACGTAATACTTTCCATTCGGCGCTACCTTGATGCCACGTGGACGCTCCCCGTATTTTTTAGTTGAAATAGTTTTTAATAATTTACCATTACTAAAGTTATGGACTGTGATTGTGTTATCAGCTTCATTAGTCACAATAATTTCTTTACCACTCTTACTAAATTCAATACCTTCTGTTTCAGGGCCGCCAATAATATCTCGAATCTTTTTGCCCTTCGCTAAATCAACCACTGCAATTCGCGCAGGGATTTTTGGTTCATCTTTATCATCATCTTCTTGACCTGCTGCAGGTGGCTTGCCTGAGGATGCTGGCTCTGTAGAGACAAACACATACCCTTTATACACGCGCACAAACTCTGGATTTTTACCCACTGGAATATGTTTCACAAACTGATTTGTTTTCAAATCAATCACGGATAAATTTTCATCATCTTTATTTGCAGTAATTAAAAAATTTCCGTCTTCTGTTACACCAATGCCGCGAGGATTCTTAGCTTGAATATCGATCGAGCCTTCTGTTTCCATGGTATTTAAATTGATAATACTGACACCACCCTCTTGGTTCGATACGTAGGCTTTACCTCGATCTTCAGCATTTGCAAATAAAGACGAAATAAGTAATCCTAATACGACGGCTGGCTTTATAAACTGCATTCTATTCTCCTAAAATATTCTATTTTTAATTGTTAAATAACTATAAAAAATCTTCCAGGGGATTTCTCCCTTTAATGTCTCATGAAAATAAGGAAGCATTAACCTAAGAAAAGTTTGTAAGCTGGATTATCTGTTTCATCCCAGAAGGGATAACCTAATTGATTCAAAAAGACTTCAAAATTAATCTCGTCTTCTGGTGGGACTTGTATACCAACTAAAATACGCCCAAAGTCTGCGCCATGATTACGATAATGAAATAGACTAATGTTCCAGTCGTGGCCCATCGTCTCTAAAAACTTCATGAGAGCACCAGGCTTCTCTGGAAATTCAAATCTAAAAACCATTTCATTCTTAGCTTCTGGCGCATGTCCGCCCACCAAATGTCTTAAGTGAAGCTTTGCAACCTCATTATCGGTAAGATCAATTGTAGGTAAACCTTCTTTATCAAGCATAGCTTTGATTTGTAATGCCTCGTCCGCACTAGCGGTTGCTAACCCTACATAAATATGCGCTTCTTTAGGATCTGAAAATCGATAATTAAATTCAGTGATATTGCGCTGACCCAATAACTTGCAGAAATTTTTAAAAGCCCCTGGTTTTTCGGGGATAGTCACCGCGAGCACGGCTTCTCTTTTTTCACCGATTTCGGCACGCTCTGCTACAAAACGTAGGCGATCAAAATTCATATTCGCACCTGATGCAATGCCTACTAAAGTTTCGTCTTTTAAATTATGCTTCTTAATATAAGCTTTCATACCTGCAACGGATAAGGCACCTGCGGGTTCTAGAATAGAGCGTGTATCTTCAAACACATCTTTAATAGCTGCACAAATCGCATCATTATCCACTACAATCATTTCATCCACATAAGACTGACAGAGTGGGAAAGTCACTTCGCCTACTTCTTTTACTGCCGCACCATCAGCGAATAATCCCACTTGATCAAGCACTATTCGCTTACCCGCTTTTAAAGATAAAGTCATCGCTTCAGCATCTTTAGCCTCGACACCGATCACTTTAATTTCAGGTCGCATAGCTTTAATATATGTGGCCATCCCGGCAAGAAGGCCTCCACCCCCCACACAGCAAAAGACTGCGTGAATCGGTTTTTTATACTCATCTAAAATTTCTTTTGCAATGGTGCCCTGACCTGCAATAACTTCTGGATCATCATAAGGATGAACAAAAGTAAGTCCCTCCTTTTTCTCGATCTCAAGCGCATGTTTGTATGCATCCGAATAAGAGTCCCCCCAGAGCACAACTTCAGCACCGCGATGTTTAACAGCATCAATCTTAATGAGCGGCGTTGTTGTGGGCATGACTATGACAGCACGACATTCTAATTTCTGAGCACTTAACGCAACACCTTGCGCGTGATTGCCAGCCGAAGCTGCGATGACGCCCTTGTTTAACTGCGCTTTGGATAGGCCTGCCATCTTGTTATAGGCACCACGTAATTTAAATGAAAAGACAGGTTGTAAGTCTTCACGTTTTAAGAAAATCTGATTATGAAAACGACTGGAAAGATGTGTCTGAAATTCAAGCGGCGACTTCTTTGCCACGTCATATACACGCGCTTCATTAATACGTTTTACGTAGTCGTTCTTCATATGCTAATTTTCAAGAGTCGCCGTGGCGTGTATGATAGATGTTAAAACATCATTATAAATAAAATATAAAGGTTTAAGTAAAAATGGCATTCTCGCAAGACGAATTAAAACAACAGGTTGCAAAAGCTGCGATTGAATACGTGAAGTCTGGAATCATTGGTGTGGGCACAGGGTCTACTGCAAATTACTTTATCGATGAATTAGCAAAAGTAAAACATAAGATTGATGGTGCAGTTGCAAGTAGCGAGGCTTCTGCAGATCGTTTACGCAAACATGGCATTGAAGTTTTTGACCTTAATAGCGTCAATAGTATGGATATTTATGTCGATGGTGCGGATGAAATCACGGAACACATGCATATGCTGAAAGGTGGTGGTGGTGCGTTAACCCGAGAAAAAATTGTAGCAGCAGTTGCAAAGACCTTTGTCTGTATCTGCGATGAAACAAAATATGTACCCGTATTAGGTAAGTTTCCTTTACCTGTGGAAGTGCTTCCGATGGCTAAAAGCTATGTGGCAAGAGAACTCACTAAATTAGGTGGGCAACCACAATTAAGAAATTTTACAACGGATAATGGCAACGTCATTTTGGATGTCCATGGCCTTGTCATTAAAGACCCTGTGGCGATGGAAGCAATGATCAATCAAATTGTGGGGGTGGTCACAAACGGTTTATTTGCAGCAAGGCCTGCCAATATCCTTCTTTTAGCTACAAATGATGGCGTTAAAACCATCACTAAATAAACTTATTTCGACATAAAAATGTCATATTTTAGTAATAAAATTGATACATTAAACTTAAGGTAACAATTATGGCTTCAGAACACACCTATAAAGAATACGACAATGAACTCGAGTCAGTCCGTGCAAAAGTTTTAGAAATGGGCGGTATTGTTGAGGAACAACTCGTCAATGCAATCGAAGCGCTTGTAAAGTCTGACCCTCAAATGGCTCAGGGCGTTATGGATTCTGATCAGCGTGTCAACGAACTTGAAATCGAAGTAGACGAAGATTGTTCTCGCATTATTGCAAGACGTCAGCCTGCAGCAGGTGACCTTCGTATGATCATGATGATCTTAAAAACTATCACTGATCTTGAACGTATTGGTGATGAAGCCACAAAAATCGCAAGAACTGCACTGCGAATCATTGAAGATAATCGTATGACTAAGCTTCGCTTTAGTGAAGTCAAAACTATGGTGGAAGTCGTGCGTCAAATGTTAAGAACATCCCTCGATTCATTTGCACGTATGGATGTAAGTAAAACAGTTGAAATTGCCAAAAAAGATGAATTGGTTGATGAACAATACCGTTCAACCATTCGTCAGCTTGTCACCTTCATGTTAGAGGATCCAAGAACGATTTCCATGTCACTTGAAGTAATGTTTGTTGCCAAAGCAATTGAGCGTATTGGCGATCACGCAAAAAATATTTCTGAATATATTGTCTATACTGTTAAAGGTAAAGACATTCGTCACGCAAGTATCAAAGAAATTCAAAAGACTATTAAAGAATAACTAATATTCTTGAAATAAAAAAAGCGCTTATGCATCGTAAGCGCTTTTTTATTGCCTTTTTATCTAGCCCTTAGGTGGCACGTATCCTGAAGCTTGATCTGCACCCTCGCCAAAAAAATAAGCTTCGGTTTGTTCGGTAAGATATTTACGTGCAGAGGGATCTGCAAAACTTAACCGATTTTCATTAACCAACATTGTTTGATGTTTAAGCCACCCAGCCCAGGCTTCTTTAGATACACTCTCAAAAATACGCTTACCCAAAGGACCTGGATAAGGAGGAAAATCTAAACCATCTAACTCTTTACCTAACTTCACACATTTAACTGTTCTTGCCATAACTAAATATCCTTTGAATTGCAATACATAAATTTATACATCAATAAGTTTTAGTATAGCAAAGATGTGTTACGATGATTTCAAGTTGTTAGGTGATGTCTTCTTAAAGTTAATCATTTAAGAAAACATTGAAACTGGGAAATAGGTGAGTTTAAAGACAATTCCTATACTGCCCCCGCAACGGTAAGTAAGCGCGGATTCATCACACATGCCACTGAATTTATTTCGGGAAGGTCATGAATCAAATCTTACAAGTCCGGAGACCGGCCTAGTAACGCACACAGAAATACTACGGGGAGTGGTATTGAAAGAGTGAGCGCTATTTCTCTTTTTTATTCCTAAAGTGTTTCTGCTTAATTAATCTCATGCGGGGTTGCATGATTATTCAGGGAAATACTATGAAAAAGATTACACTGTTGTCAGTGTGCTTGAGTCAAATTTTTATAACTCATGCTATCGCAGATACCGCGCTTAAAACCTCAGACATTTTTGTAACAGCTACTCGAACTCCTCTCCACAAAAAAAATGTCATTGCTGACATAACTCTAATTTCTGAGGAAGAAATCAAACTCGCAGGATCCTCTTCGCTCCCTGAGCTTCTTCAAAGACAACCCGGCATAGAAATATCAAATAATGGCGGGCTTGGAAAAGTTTCAACGTTATTTCTTAGAGGTGCGAGCTCAACTCATTCAGTAATTTTATTAGATGGTATAAGAATTGATTCTGCTACAGCAGGCTTGACTGCTATAGAAAATATTCCTCTGTCACAAATTGAAAAAATTGAAATTGTAAGAGGCCCAGCCTCGAGCTTATATGGTCAAGATGCGATTGGCGGTGTCATTCAAATCTTTACAAAAAAAGGCTTGAATGGTTTTAAACCTTATTTTTCTTATGGTTACGGTAAATACAATACTTCGATAGTTCAGGGAGGTATAAGAGGAGGTGACGACATAACCTCTTATGCTATTAACCTATCAAGTCAAAACTCGACAGGCTTTTCTGCTTTTGAGCCCAACACAAATCCGGCAGCAACAGCGAATATCTATAATTTGGATAAAGATGGCTACAAAAATAAAAGTATTTCTGCCTCGCTAAGTCATAAAATTAATGAAAACCACAATTTAAGCTTTCAATACTTTTTAAGTCAGGGTAAAAATAAATATGACAATCGCTATGCAGATTATGATCCAACTATCGATTGGAAAAATACGCAAGATCAAGAAAGCTTCAGTGGAATATTAAATAGTCAGCTTACTAGTTATTGGAAATCTAGTTTAAGAGTGGGGCGAGGAATCGATGACTATGTCGAAAAACAAAGGTATATTTCTGATGCAACAAGGGAAGTTGATAATGTTTATCGAACGATTCAAAATCAAATCACTTGGCAAAATGATTTAACTTTGCCTCTAGGATCACTCATTTTATTGTACGATAAACTTGATCAGAAAATTAATGTCACAGATACGGATTACTCAAAAAAAGATCGGCGAAATGATGCATATATGATCGGTTATAACTTGAGCCAAGCGAGTCATAATTTTCAAGCTAACGTTAGGAAAGACTTTAATAGCGCCTATCGAGATGCTACGACAGGAAATTTAGGCTATTCATATGCAATTGATTCTAATTGGTCAATAGCATCTTCAATTGGAACCGCCTTTAGATCCCCAACATTTAATTATCTATATGCAGGAAGTTCTGCTAATCCTGATTTACAACCAGAAAAATCTAAAA
>DATCVG010000037.1:0-1823 GCA_036567085.1 Candidatus Methylopumilus sp. | reverse complement strand
CTGTTGCTTCCTGTCTCGAAGTCGTCGTGGTCCTTTGGTTTTTCCTGATGGGAAGGGAATCCGTCCGCGACCGCTGTGTAGAACCTCCATCTCACACTTCTTGTCGCCTATGTGCTCGGTATTATTCCAAATATACAGGCGCGGTCCACTCATCGGACCACCAGGTGCGGTGGTCCATTGAGCGAACGGTCCGTTGGCCGAATGTTTTTTTTAGTGCCATCTATTAGGCAATTAATTGTAACGCGCCATCTTTTAACTTAAAAATAATTAAAAAGATTCTAATTTACTGTTAAATTCTGTGTTCATTTTTAAAATCTGAGTTACTTATTTTAAATCTGAGTTTCTTATTTTAAATCTGAGTTACTTATTTTCTTTTAAATGCGAATTCAATTGATAAATTAAATTTAACAAAAATGGATCACGAAACGGGGCGCTCATTGCAGCATCAGTATATTTAATAAGTTTCTCTCTTAAAATTATTAAATTAGCAGATTCAGGCTCTGGTTCGCCAATGAATATATTTTCTAAATCAGGCTCAGGAGTGTTGGCCATTTCGTCAGAACTTTCAGAAGTTGCAGCTATGTCAAATTCGCTGCTAACTTCATCGTTATAATCAATTTCTTGAGCTGCAATAATTTCGGGATCTTGCTCTATATTTAACCAATTAGAAACGCATTTATAGCCTGCTAATTGCCCTTCATTTTGAATTATTTTTGCTATATTATCTAATCCAATTGCTTTTACATTTGCACAATTAATTGACAACTTGATTCGTCAATTTCAGGAAATTTACTTAAATTAACCATTATTTTAGCCTGAGGTTGAAATGTACAATTAGCAGCTATTTCTTTTATATTTTCTTTATTATTACGGATGCGAAGAATTTGACTTTTTGAAACATTAAATTTTAAAGCAATATTACGATCAGACTCTTTATTTTCAACTAATTGTATAACTTTCAATTTATCTTGCAAAGTTAGAATATTTCTTTCCTTCAGAAAAATACTGATAAAAATGAATACTTTTCATTTACTATTTATATATTTTCTAAATCTTCATTAAGAATCATTAAAAAATTATTAGAAAGCATTAGTCTTATCCTTAGATTATATTTATTCAAGTATTGCGCCAATTTTTTACTATGGAGTTACAAAATAATCCGCTAACGGCGCTTAAAGCGGTGCAAAGTGGTGCAAAGCTTTGGCGGTCCGTTGAGCGGGCACGGTCCGCTGAGCAGGCGGTCCGATGAGTGGACCGCGCCTGTACATGATATGATTATGTTCTGCGAACTCGCGATCGGGATCTACTGCTAGCGTTCCCCAGACGGTCGTTGTATGGCAGTCGTTGCACTCCTTCTCTACTGTTGTTTCTTCAAGTACGCAGTTCATCGTCTCATACGTTACTGTAGTCCACCACGATCCTTCACCTACTGGGTCAGCTTTGTAAGAATATACATTTCCATCCTTGATCATCTTCTCTCCTTTACAATCCTTATAGGCAGCCATCAGGTAACATTCGTTGCGGCTGACCGGTACTGGACGTGGTTTCAGGGGTACCGTATCTCTTCCACCCAGCAAAAACGTCGTGACTGTTTTCGCAACAAGCCACCGAGAACACATATAGGCCTTGAACATTTTTGCCGGCTTCTTCCTGCGTCTCACTGTGTAGGCGACGTCAATCTCGCTTTCAATTGTTTCTGTTGAGCATTCTACATCTATATCGTGTCGTAATGTCCCGATTAATTCCTTGACCGAGCAGTCGCAAGTTTTTGCTTCGAAAGTGGCGCTTCCGAATTGGCTGAGGGCAGCCAACGCCACTAAGAG
>DATCVG010000036.1:0-2088 GCA_036567085.1 Candidatus Methylopumilus sp. | reverse complement strand
GTACTTAATATTGCGCGTAATGCAGTGCAAGCCATGCATGAAAAACAGCAACACGGCCTCATTATTTTTAAAACGCGTGCTGAACGGCAAATCATGCTCGCTAAGAAACGCTATCGTGTGGGTATTAAACTCGACATTATTGATAACGGGCCTGGCATACCTCCAGGTATTCGCGACAAAATATTCTATCCGCTCGTCTCTGGCCGTGAGGGTGGCTCAGGTCTTGGCTTATCATTAGCGCAAACTTATGTGAGTCAACATCAAGGCATGATTGAATGTAAGAGTGAGCCCGGACAAACAATCTTCACAATTCTATTGCCCATTAAAGATTTGAATACAAAAGACATTCCTCTTAATAACAACCAAGAATCACAAGGATCTTCACTATGAAAGCCATTTGGATTATTGATGATGACAAATCTATTCGCTGGGTATTTGAAAAAGCGCTCGCACGTACTGATTTGAATTTTAAAACTTTTAGCTCCATTAAGGACGCACTCCAGGCGATTAAAGATGGAGAGCCACAAGTGATTGTGAGCGACATTCGCATGTCACAAGGTTCTGGTTTAGAACTTCTTCAAGTGATTAAAGAAAAATATGCGCATATTCCTGTCATCATTATGACGGCTTATTCTGATTTAGAGAGTGCGGTCGCAGCCTTTCAGGGCGGTGCTTTTGAATATTTAGCCAAGCCTTTTGATGTGGATCAAGCAATCGAAATTATTCATCGTGCAATTGATGAGTCTTTAAAGCAAAGCATCCAAGAGGTTTCTCTTGAAAATACGACTGAGATGATTGGACATGCCCCCTCCATGCAAGAAGTCTTTCGTGCAATCGGACGCCTTAGTCGCTCACATGCGACGGTGTTGATTAATGGTGAATCAGGCAGTGGTAAAGAACTTGTTGCAAATGCGCTGCATAAACATTCACCGCGTGCCGATAAACCTTTTATTGCGATTAATACAGCGGCGATCCCAAAAGATTTATTAGAGTCAGAATTATTCGGTCATGAACGCGGAGCATTTACCGGAGCGCAGGCTTTGCGTAAAGGTCGTTTTGAACAAGCCGATGGTGGCACACTCTTCTTAGATGAAATTGGTGATATGCCAGCTGACCTTCAGACAAGGCTTTTACGTGTTTTAAGTGATGGTCAATTTTATCGTGTAGGTGGCCATAGTCCAATCAAGGTCAATGTGCGTGTGATTGCGGCTACCCATCAAGATATGGAAGAGCGTGTTAAAGCAGGACTCTTTCGCGAAGATTTATTTCATCGACTCAATGTGATTCGTTTACGTTTACCCGCATTGCGCGAACGTGCAGAAGATATTCCAGATTTGGCTCGTCACTTTTTACAACAAAGCGCACAGCAATTAGGAGTAGAAACAAAAATTTTATCTGCAGAGACTTTAAATTATTTATCTCATCTAAATTGGAGTGGTAACGTTCGTCAACTTGAAAACGTCTGTCATTGGTTGACTGTTATGGCACCTGGACAAAATATTGATATTGTCGATTTGCCACCCGAACTTAAAAATAATGATAGGCATAAAGAAATTTCTTCTGACTGGAAGGACACATTAAAGCAAGAAGTCCAATTGGCTCTAAATAAAAATCAGAAAGATATTTTGACTCAATTAAATCAAACTTTCGAAAAAATTCTTATCGAAGAAACACTTCACTTCACAAAAGGTAGACGTATTGAAGCTGCTGAAATTTTGGGCTTGGGAAGAAATACCTTAACCCGAAAAGTTAAAGAATTAAAAATCGAAAAATAAATTTATTTTTTAATCTAGCGATGCCTGAATTTGTTCTTAAGTTGAGTAGAGATCAAAATTTACAAAATAACCATTTTCCGAAACGAACCCAATTTATATAAGATAATTATTGCTTCACGTAGCTTTCGAGTTCCTTGATGAGGTTTCTTTGATAGGCAATCATTTCTTTAGCGACATCGCCTAAAGACAGCATACCAATAACTTTTTGGCCATCCATAATGGGTAAGTGACGAATATGATTTTCGGTCATCACGGTCATAGCTTTTTCAAAAGTATCTTTAACGTTCCCTACAAGCACATTTTTTGTCATCAC
>DATCVG010000035.1:0-4147 GCA_036567085.1 Candidatus Methylopumilus sp. | reverse complement strand
CGCTGCCGATCTTGCTAAAGGTCATCCAGGCGCACAAATTCGTGACAACGCACTATCCAAAGCACGTTTTGAATTCCGCTGGGAAGATCAATTTAATTTAGGTTTGGATCCTGAAAAAGCAAAAGAATTCCACGATGAAACTCTTCCGCAAGAAGGCGCTAAACAAGCACATTTCTGTTCGATGTGCGGTCCTCATTTCTGCTCTATGAAAATTACTCAAGATGTCAGAGACTATGCCGCATCGAAAGGCATGAAGGAAGATGAAGCCCTGAAAAAAGGTATGGAAGAGAAATCAATTGAGTTCATTAAGAAGGGTGTTGAGATCTACCAAAAAACATAAATGGATCTCTCACTTTATTTTTCGAGTTTTATTTTAGGACTTATCGAGGGAGCTACCGAATTTTTACCTGTGAGCTCTACGGGTCATTTAATTATTGCAGCTGAACTTTTAAAATTTAACCAAACGTCTGCAAATGTTTTTGAAATCTTTATTCAGTTAGGATCAATCCTGGCAATTGTCGTCGAATATCGAACAATACTTTTCAAGGTTGTAAGTAATGCACTTCATGATCAAACATCACAAAACTTTGTCTTACGTCTCTTCATTGCATTTTTGCCGGCAGCGATTCTAGGTCTTTTATTTCATAAAGCCATTAAAGCTTATTTATTTTCACCAATTTATGTATCGCTCGCGCTCATCTTAGGTGGTGTTGTCATGATAGCGATTGAAAAACGTCCCTTAAGAATCATTACAAAAGCGACTAACGATATCAGCATGATGCAAGCTTTTAAAATTGGTTGTGCGCAATGCTTAGCTTTAATTCCTGGGGTATCAAGAGCGGCAGCAACCATTATGGGTGGTATGCTAACAGGACTTAATCGCAAGACAGCCACTGAATTTTCTTTTTATTTAGCAATACCCGTTATAGCAGCAGCATCCCTTTTTGATTTACTCAAAAATTTCCAAGATTTAACGATGCATGATTTACCTATTTTTGCCATTGGTTTTGTCACTGCATTTCTCAGTGCTTATGCTGTCATTAAACTTTTTATTCGTTTTGTAGCCACACATACCTTTATTTCTTTTGCCTGGTATCGCATCATTTTAGGTATCCTCGTTTTTATTTATTTTAGTGGGTGATTATGTCTAACCATCAAGCGCTCATTCAAAAACTCCACGGCATAGCTAAAAAAGCGAACCGTCAATCTGTCAATATTGAAGAAGGTTTGTCAGCACTCAATCATTTTGGATTTTCATTGATCAGTTTTTTATTAGCGCTACCTTTTATGCAGCCCTTTCCAGTCGGGCCTATCAGTGTATTAGGGGGAGTGGCTTTTGCTGCCTTTGGCTGGCAAATTTTAAAAGGATATAGTACTCCTCATTTACCTCAAAAAATAAACGAGATTGTTCTAAGTGCTGACAATTGGCGACGTATCACAAATGCGGCCATTAAAATTATTCACTGGACTGAAAAGTTTACGAGACCTCGCTTAGCTTTATTAATTCGTGGTTCACTGGGTATCCAAATAGAAGCATTCATTCTCATTCTCTCAGGCGTCCTCATGGCAGTACCCTTTGGTATCCTCCCTTTAAATAATTTCTTCCCGGGCCTTGCCATTGTATTTTGTGCATTAGGTCAACTCCATAAGGATGGATTCTTTATTTTGATCGCATTCTTCTGGATTCTTTTTACCATTCTTTATTTTGCTGCATTTTTTATAGGTCTCTATCTTCTAGGGCTAGAAGGTATCCATAATTTTAGCCACTGGCTCCATCAACTCGTTTCATGAAATCATTGGCTGACCTTTTAATTGCTTGGCATGCCAAGTCAGGTCGGCATCATTTACCCTGGCAACAATCTAAAGATCCTTACTCAGTGTGGGTCTCCGAAATCATGTTGCAACAAACTCAAGTCACAACCGTCATTGATTATTACCATCGCTTCATGAAAAAATTTCCGACGATTAAAGCATTGGCACATGCGGATGAAGAAGAAGTCATGAAGCTATGGAGTGGCTTAGGTTATTACCGACGCGCACGATTTTTACATGAAGGTGCACAAATGATTATGGAAGAGATGGGCGGTAATTTTCCATCTGAATTTGACATGATGTTGAGGATACCTGGTATTGGACGTTCAACCGCAGGGGCTATTGCTGCATTCTCATTTAATCAAAAGAAGGCAATTCTTGATGGCAATGTAAAGCGCGTCTTAAGTCGTTATTTTTTAATTGAGGAGTGGAGTGGCTTACCTAAAATAGAAAAAAAATTATGGAATTACGCAGAGTCAGTTCTTCCAAATAAGGATATCGATACTTATACACAAGCACTTATGGATTTAGGGGCAACCTTGTGTAACAAAAACCCTAAATGCACCCTATGTCCTCTAAAGAAAACATGCCTCGCATTTCAAGAGAATAAAGTTCATCTCATACCTGCACCTCGCCCTCAAAAAAAGATACCTTCACAATCCACTCAAATGGTGATCATCAAACATCATGATGAAATTTTACTTGTTAAACGTCCTCAAGGTGGGATATGGGGAGGGCTTTGGTCACTCCCTCAGTACGACAATACATCGACCACATCTAAAGCATGGGTTAAAAAATACTTTGAATTAGAAACGAATGTGCTAGAAGAAAATTTAAAAGTTTCAACGGCGTTTACGCACTTCAAACTTGATATTACTTATAGCATCCTTGAAGCCAAATCGCAGCGATCAAAAATGCCACACACTTGGCTATCGCTCAATCATATTGAAGGAGCTGCGATTCCTGCCATCATTAGGAAAATACTTTTAAAAATTTAACTTCATATCTCGATGCGGAATCTCCGCATCCAAATACATATCGCTCGTGACTTCAAATCCAAATTTTTTATAAAAATCGATCGCATGACATTGTGCACTGATATCAATCGCATAGAGTTGATTCAGCTTGGCTAATGTTATAGCTCTTTGTATTAATGCACTTCCAATGCCCTCTCCGCGATATTCTCTCAAGACAGCCATACGTCCTAATTGCATACGATTTTGCATTACAAAAGCTCTTGCACATCCAACAGCCTTTTTATCTTTAAATGCCAAGAAATGAATCGCATCTTTATCCATGCCATCCCACTCTAATTGTGAGGTCACTTTTTGTTCCTCAATAAATACTTTTTCACGAATCATGGTGAGCAACTCATACTCATCTATCCATTTTACGATTTCAATTTTCACTTTATTTTCCTTAAGTCAAACGCTTGCATCTTACTGCTGTTAGAGGCATGATGTACTTTCTTTATATTTACTTTTAAGGATTATATGAATAAATTTTTACCTGCTATTGCGCGTGTATTTCTTGCACAAATTTTTCTTGTATCCATTCTCATTTCACTTAACGGTATTATGAACACTCCGGATGGTTATATTGCTTACCAAAACGGATTAATGAGTCACGGTCTTCCAGGTATTTTTGCACCGATCTCAGTTATTGTTCAACTCCTAGGTGGTTTAACTCTTTTGATAGGCTTTAAAACAAGATTAACTGCGCTTGTGTTGACTATCTATACACTCATCAACGCATTGTCTTATTTATATACCTTCACTATTGTGCCATCTCCTGTGAATCTCATCCCACTTCAACAAGCGCTTCAATATTTAGCAATTACAGGTGGCTTGATTGTTTTAATGCAAAATCCTATGACAACATTTGCACTTGATAATGCATCACAAACAAAAAAACGTAAATAAACTCTATATACATTCAAGAAAAAGCAGCCACTGGCTGCTTTTTTTATGTTGGTTTATATCAAATATTTTTATCAATCATAGTTACCATTAAAATAATTTTATTAGATATACTCAATGTTTTAGAGTGCGCTAGAATATAAATTAAATTTTATTAAATTTAAGGAACTCAACATGGCAATAGTGTCGACCAAATATACAAAGACTGCGATTATTCTTCATTGGCTTATTGGTTTCGGGATTATTTTTATGTTCTTATTAGGCTGGTATATGTGTGACTTACCCAAAGAAGCTGCTAAAGCTTCAAGCTATGATTTGTTTGATTTAGGTATTTATACATGGCAATTAAATGAGGAAGTTTCTCCTCGCACCTTTTACTTTAATCTTCATAAATCACTTGGTATCACAATCTTAGG
>DATCVG010000034.1:0-5217 GCA_036567085.1 Candidatus Methylopumilus sp. | reverse complement strand
TTTTCTTCAAATCAAGCGTTAAAAAAAATTCAATGGCTGTTTAATGCAAAAAAAGCAGGACACACAGGTACTCTTGATCCTATGGCTTCAGGACTTTTACCTATTTGTTTAGGCGAAGCTACAAAATTCTCTCATCGTCTTCTTGATGCTAATAAAAGTTATATCGCAACGATTCAATTAGGTATCACCACTTCGACAGGAGACCAGGAAGGAGAGGTGGTTTCAGAAAAAGAAGTTGTATTAAATGAAGCCCAATTAAAAGACACATTAAAAAAATTTATAGGTGATATTACTCAATTACCACCTATGTATTCTGCGTTGAAATTTGAAGGAAAACCTCTTTATGAATATGCAAGAGAGGGGATTGAAATTGAGCGTAAATCTCGACAAATCAAAATTTACGACATCAAACTTATAAAAATTGAAGAGAGCATCATCACCATTGAAGTTCTTTGCAGTAAAGGCACTTACATTAGAACTTTGGCAGAAGATATTGGGCAGACATTAGGATGTGGCGCCCATTTAAAGGCTTTAGAAAGGACCCAAACGGGTAATTTTCAATTATCAGATGCGTTCTCGATCGAGGCACTTGAAGGTATGTCAATGGCGTCTCGAGAAAAAGCACTTATGCCTATCGATGCTTTACTTGAAGATTTATTATCGGTCGAATTAACTGTGGCCGAAACAGAAGCGATTAAAAAAGGGCAAAGCATTGATTTTATGAGTAAAAATGATAAAGAATTGCGCTTATATAGTGCATCAGGTCAATTTGTAGGCGTAGGCCAGCCCGACCTCAAGGGACGCCTTTTCCCTAAGCGCTTAATCGCAAATATATTATAAAAAACATATTGTTAAATCAAAAGAATACAATTAAAATACGCGGTTCTGAATGAGGAGAGAAGATTAAATGGCATCAACAGCAGCAGAAAGAGCCAAAGTTGTAAGTGAATATCAACAGGCAAAGAACGATACAGGATCCCCAGAAGTGCAAGTTGCACTTATCACAAGTCGTATTGGTTATTTAACAGAACATTTCAAAACCAATGCAAAAGATCACCACTCACGTCGTGGACTTTTAGCACTTGTAAGTCAACGCAGAAAATTATTAGATTACCTTAAAGGTAAGAATTTAGGTCGCTATCAATCATTGATTGAGCGTCTTGGTTTACGTAAATAATTTTTTAACTATTTAAATTAATTAGTTTAAGAGATTTATTGATTCGTAAGTTTTGAAGCCGATTGCAATCCTTCTTTCATGGAAGATGCGTCGGCTTTTTTATTGGATGTTAAATGTTAGTTAATGTATTCGTTATTAAGAAGTGAATAACGGATGAAAAAAGAAAAGGGTAAATTATGTTTAAAGCAATTAAGAAAAGTATTCAATTTGGTGCGCACACCTTAACACTTGAAACAGGTGAAATAGCAAGACAAGCAGATGGCGCAGTATTAGTAAGTTATGGTGATACAACAGTACTAGTGACAGTCGTGGGCAAGCACGATGTTAAAGAAGGTCAGGATTTCTTCCCGCTTACAGTTGATTATCAAGAAAAAACATACGCGGCAGGAAAAATTCCTGGCGGTTTTTTTAAAAGAGAAGGACGTCCAAGTGAAAAAGAGACACTTACTTCACGTTTAATTGATCGTCCATTACGCCCTTTATTTCCAGAAAGTTTTTACAACGAAATTCAAATCGTGGCGATGGTCGTTTCATCTGATAACGAAATTGATTCTGATATTCCAGCAATCATTGGTGCTTCAGCGGCACTCGCTATTTCCGGTATTCCATTTTATGGACCGATTGGCGCGGCACGTGTAGGTTATATTAACGAAGAGTACATCACTAATCCGACAGCTTCACAATTAAAAGAAAGTGAGCTTGATCTCGTGGTTGCGGCGACGGATTCAGCGGTATTGATGGTGGAATCAGAAGCTAAAGAATTACCTGAAAGCGTGATGTTAGGTGCAGTACTTCATGGCCATAAAGAAATGCAAGCTGTAATTAAAATGATCAATGAATTAGCTAAAGAAGTAGGTAAAGAGCCTTGGGATTGGGTTGCTCCAGAGCCAGATAAAGCGCTCATTAAAAAGATTCATGACTTAGCTGCAAAAGATGTTCATGCTGCATTTCAAATTAAATCAAAAGGCGATCGCTCAGCAAAACTAGAAGAAATTAAAAACAAAGTATTCGCTGAATTAATTACTGAAGATACAGACACGATTGAAACAAACAAAATTAAAAATGAATTTTTTAATTTAGAAGCAAAAACAGTACGCACACAAATTTTAGATGGTGAGCCACGTATTGATGGTCGAGATACGCGTACTGTAAGACCGATTGCAATTAGAACGGGCGTTCTTCCAAGAACACATGGTTCAGCATTATTCACGCGTGGTGAAACGCAAGCGCTTGTGGTGGCAACATTAGGCACAGGCCGTGATGAACAATCAATTGATGCGCTTCAAGGTGAGTATTCAGACCGCTTCATGCTTCATTACAATATGCCTCCATATGCAACTGGAGAAACAGGACGTGTAGGTACACCTAAGCGTCGTGAAATTGGCCACGGCCGACTCGCTAAGCGTGCTTTGATAGCAGTGTTACCTTCAAAAGAAGATTTTAGTTACACAATGCGGGTTGTTTCTGAAATTACAGAATCCAATGGTTCAAGTTCTATGGCATCAGTCTGTGGCGGCTGTTTAGCTTTAATGGACGCTGGCGTTCCAATTAAAGCGCACGTTGCTGGTATTGCGATGGGTCTCATTAAAGAAGGTAACCGCGTTGCTGTTCTGACAGATATCTTAGGTGATGAAGATCACTTAGGTGATATGGACTTTAAAGTTGCGGGCACTGAAGATGGTATTACAGCACTTCAAATGGACATTAAGATCACAGGTATCACGACTGAAATTATGCAAGTGGCATTAAGCCAGGCTAAAGAAGGACGTGAACATATTTTAGCGATCATGAAAAAAGAAATGAAAGGTAGCCGAAAAGAGTTATCTGCATTTGCACCAAGAATTATTACTGTGAAAATTCATCCAGATAAAATTCGTGAAGTGATTGGTAAAGGTGGATCAGTGATTAAAGCCTTAACTGAAGAAACTGGTGCAACTATCGATATTGAGGATGACGGCACGATCAAGATTGCTTGTGTCGATGGTTTACAAGGTGAAGAAGCTAAACGTCGTATTTTAGAAATCACAGCAGAAATTGAGGTAGGTCAAATCTACGAAGGTACTGTGATTAAAATGTTAGACTTTGGTGCCATTGTATCTCTACTTCCTGGTAAGGATGGCTTGCTTCATATTTCACAAATTGCACATCAACGTGTCAATGCAGTGACCGACTTCTTGTCTGAAGGACAGAAAGTTAAAGTACAAGTCATTGAAGTAGATGATAAGGGTCGTGTTCGTGTAAGTGCAAAAGCATTGATCGAACCCCCATCTGCTGAAGAAAAATCTGAAAGCAAAAAAGAAGACTAATTGTTTTAAAAAATTTAAGACAACAAAAAACCCGGGAGATCCCGGGTTTTTTTATTTCAATTAATTGATTAGCCCGCCATTTGTTTTTCACGGATTTCGTCAAGCGTTTTACAATCAATGCAAAGCGTTGCTGTAGGACGCGCTTCTAAACGTTTCAAACCAATCTCTTCACCACAGCCAGTGCAATAGCCATAATCTTGGCTTTCGATATTTCTTAGTGTCTCATCTATTTTTTTGATGAGCTTACGTTCGCGATCACGGTTCTTAAGTTCTAGAGCCATATCAGATTCTTGGCTTGCGCGATCATTAGGATCTGCATATGATGTAAGTTCATCTTGCATCGTATGAACCGTGCGATCGATATCCTGACTTAATTCTGTTTTCCACTCGTTAAGAATGTTGCGGAAATGACTAAGTTGGCTTTTGCTCATATAACTTTCACCTTTTTTAGCTTCATAAGCTCTAAATTGTTTTAGACCTTTTTGAGATGAGCCAGCGACTTTAGATTTAAGCGAAACAATTTTTGCAGGTATAGGCTTCTTAGCAATAACTTTTTTAGCCATTACTTTCTTGGCCGCTACCTTTTTAGGAGCTGCTTTTTTTACTACTACTTTTTTAGCTGCTGGTTTTTTCTTAGCTACCACTTTTTTGACTGGAGCTTTTTTCTTAGCAATAACTTTTTTAGCCATTACTTTCTTGGCCGCTACCTTTTTAGGAGCTGCTTTTTTAACTACTACTTTTTTAGCTGCTGGTTTTTTCTTAGCTACCACTTTTTTGACTGGAGCTTTTTTCTTAGCAACAACTTTTTTAGCTACTTTTTTAACTGCCATTTTTTAATCCTAAAGTAAAAACAAATGAAAATAATCGCGAAAGTTTACACTGATCGACTATGAAAGCAAGATGTAATTGAGGTATTTTCTGACTATTTATAGAGCAGACAATTTTTGTGCCAGAAGCGTATTTTCCATTAACGTAGCCACCGTCATAGGTCCCACTCCTCCTGGAACGGGCGTAATAAAACTAGCTCTCGTTTTAGCGATATCAAACTCAACATCCCCTACTATTTTTCCGTCATCAAGCCTACTGATACCAATATCAATTACTATGGCACCAGGCTTAATCCAGCTACCTTTTATAAGTTCAGGTATTCCCACTGCTGCCACAACAATATCTGCCAATTCAATTTTTTGCTGAAGATGTTGAGTATGACGATGACATATCGTCACGGTACAGCCAGCTAAAAGAAGCTCTAGACCCATAGGCCGACCGACATGGTTAGATGCACCAACCACTATTGCATCAAGCCCTCTTGTTGGGAGCTGAGTGGCCTCGATAAGCTTCATCACACCGAAGGGTGTACACGATCTTAATTGAGGTTGTCTTACGGCTAAGAGACCAATATTTTTGGGATGAAATCCATCCACATCTTTCCGCGGCGAAATAGTTTCAAAAATGACATCATTGTTGATGTGATCCGGCAAGGGTGACTGAACTAAAATGCCATCAATATTGGTATCATTATTTAATGTTTCAATAAGTGTGATAAGTTCTTTTTCAGACGTCGTATCAGGTAAATCATAAGCGATTGACTTTACGCCAATTTTTTCACAAGCTAAACGTTTATTCCTAACATAGATAGATGATGCAGGATCAGAACCCAAAAGAATGACCGCTAAACTGGGATTTCGAATGCCTTTTTTTAATCTCACATCAATTTCTTGTTTAAGAACTTGA
>DATCVG010000033.1:0-3254 GCA_036567085.1 Candidatus Methylopumilus sp. | reverse complement strand
GTTTTTAATAGCATAACAATGTGAATCATTTGCTGCATGACTTGTCATTATCATAAAAAAATATGAATAAAAGAAAAAAGTAAAATATTTCATAAGTTAGAATAACTATACCCTGTGTTTTAAAAAGAGCATGTATAAAGTTAAGAGTAAAATCAAAAATATTAAAGCCATGACGCTGGATGAGGCCTTAAAATTAGCTAAAGAAATGAATCAGCTAGTCACCATTGAAGGCCATGGCATTGAAATTATCGGGCTATTTGGTGTGGATGCTGTGCTTGACGGAAAATGCCCCGATGGTTCAGCTTACACGTGGAAAAAGCGAAGACGTTAAAATAATGACATATAGGTAGATTTTATTATGCAAATCATAGAAGACTTTTTGGGGTGGATATCAAAAATTAATTTGATAGATATTTCAATCATTATTTTTTACATTATTAATGCTGGCCTTATACTTTTTTTTATTTTCAAAGGCATAAAGGCTTTAATGAAGTTATACAAAAAAGATAATCAATGACTTATAGTATTACTGAGACACAAATTTTTATGGAGTAACTATACCCGTAAAGCTTAAGATTAATATCTGCTATTGATAAGATATCTCTTAAATATGATTGAATATATGATGAAAAAAATAAATCTAGAAGAAGTGCGAGTTTTTATTGAGTCGCAAACTTTAGCGTCAAAAATTTATATTGGTTGCGATTCTGAAAGAATTAGAATTGGAAAAGATTGGTATGCAGATTATGTGATGGCCATTGTGGTTCATATCAATGGAAATAATGGATGCAAAATTTTTGGTGAAGTAGTTCGAGAGAGGGACTATGACCAAAAACAAAATAAACCGCGCTATCGTTTAATGAATGAGGTATATAAGGTATCAGACTTGTACCTTAAATTAGCAGATATATTAGAGGAAAGAACAGTAGAAGTTCATCTCGATATTAATCCAGATGAGATGTTTGGATCTAATTGTGTGATCCATGAGGCGATTGGTTATATTCGTGGCACATGTAATGTCATTCCCATGGTGAAACCCAATGCATTTGCAGCCTCTTATGCTGCAGGAAAATTTAAAACGCTTGGAAGCTTAAAGGTCGCTGTCTAGCGCTTCTTCTGGAGGCAATGTCTGGCGACTCATCATGAGCATTCTGGATGAAGGCGTTTCTAAACTCATACGACCTAATAAACCTTGCCGATAATCATTCAATAAAGTTGAGGCGGCTCTTTCTAAATCGACCCCATGATTTTTGAGAGGGAACCCTTTTTTCTTGGCGATCCATTCTAAAAGTTGAATAGCATCCATTTTTACATCTTCGAGTTTGTAGCGCGCTTTAATCAATGCTGGATAGGCTTCGAGAATAATGTTGCCTAATTTTTCAGCGACCTCTTCTTCGTAATAGGCATTCTTACCTATATTGTTATTGGCAGCTAATAGATCACCATCCGAGGGATGACGAATTTTTGGCCACATCATGCCTGGGGTATCGACCAAAATCATGTGATCATTGATTTGATGACGTTGCTGTTGTTTAGTGATGGCAGGTTCATCACCTACTTTCGCAATACGACGATTAAGAATTGCGTTCATGAGTGTGGATTTCCCCACGTTAGGCACACCCATAATCATCATACGAAGGGGTTTAATTGGATCGCCTCGGTGAGGTGCTAATGTTTGACAAATGTTAAGAATTTTTTTGGGTTCATTTGCTTTTTTGCATGAGATCGCCATCGCTTTTGTATGTGGCATCTCATTGAAATATTGAATCCATTGTTCGGTAATCTTTGGATCGGCTAAGTCAGATTTATTGAGTATCTTAAGATGGGCTCGCTGACGCGCAGCCCCCAGCTCTTTAATCATGGGGTTTTGAGACGCACCAGGGATTCTGGCATCTAATACTTCGATGACCACATCGGTAAATTCCATGGTTTCAGCCGCTTTTTTTTGGGCGGCCACCATGTGTCCTGGGAACCACTGAATGCTCATGATTGATCTTTCATTTAATCAGCATCATTTTACTCTGTCATAAGTCTTCACGCATACGTTAAACTGATGCAGTTATGGAAGATTTAAAAGACATCAAGCCCCAACAATCCGTTGAGCTACTTAAAGCGCTTCATATTCTGACGCGCGATGGGCGCATGAATCAGGATTCAAGGCGGAAATTAAAACAGGTTTATCATCTCTACCAATTGATTGAGCCTTATTTAGAAAAAGCACTAGCGATGAATCCTCACTTTACTTTAGTGGATCATGGCGCTGGGAAGTCTTATTTAGGCTTTATTTTGTATGATCTTTTTTTAAAAGAAAAAGGTGGCGAGCTTTATGCCATCGAGCATCGATCTGAGTTGATTGAGAAAGCGCTCGCATTAGCGAAAACTTTAAAATTTGATCGTATGCATTTTTTTGCATCCCATATAAAAAATTCATTAGAAGATTCGAGCCTTCCTAATAAGGTAGACATAGTCACAGCGCTTCATGCATGTGATACGGCCACCGATGATGCTATTTTTTTTGGACTTAAAAAAGAAGCACAATATATCGTTTTAATTCCCTGTTGCCAAGCAGAGGTAGCAAAAACGTTGCGATCAGAGAAGTCAGATCAATTAAAATACACATTATCTGAATTATGGCGACATCCCATTCACACGAGAGAGTTTGGAAGTCATCTCACGAATGTATTAAGATGCTTATTGTTGGAAGGTATGGGTTATAAAGTGACCGTCACTGAGTTAGTCGGTTGGGAACATTCCATGAAAAATGAGCTCATCTTGGCTGAAAATATCCATCAACCTAAAAAAATGGCATTAGATCGGCTAGAAGAAATTTTAGAAACATGTCATCTAGCATCTTTGAAGTCTAGATTTTTACCCATCATTTAATAGAGGAGAGTTGTATGCGTTTTATGGTAAGTTTTATTTTGTTATTGAGTACGTCATTAGGATTTGCTGCGGGTAAAACCCTTCCATTTTCAGGGCCTGATTTCACAGGTGTTTATCAATGCACTGGCAATGATATGCACGAAGGTGCATACAAAGGCAAAGTGACCATAAAATTAAAAAAAGAACATAGTCAGGCTCAGTATGGTAGCTATGATTTTCTCCTTGAGGTACCTGGTTTTGGCAAATATCCAGGCCATATGGCAGCCAATGGCTTAAATGCTGCGATATATTTTGCATTAGAAAATCAATCAACACATGATTTTGGTACAGGCATTGCGCAGTTTACAAAAAATGCAAAAGGCCAATGGCAG
>DATCVG010000032.1:0-4336 GCA_036567085.1 Candidatus Methylopumilus sp. | reverse complement strand
TAAAAATGTGTATAACTTATTGATTAATATAAGTAATAATGTCTATTTTTGACCATTCTCGTCCAGTCGTGTTTAGTGCAGAAAAGGGTATTTAATAACATGGGGTGCAAGGGGTAGTGAGTTCGAATCTCACCGCTCCGACCAATTAAAGTGATGAATTAGTTTTCAAAAATAGATTTCTTAGCCTTATAATTTTCATACATCTTTAAAATCTAGTAATTCGTACTGGGTGAGTCATTATAAAAATCAATCAACCTTATCAGAATAAAACTTCATCGAAGCATCATGGTTCGATATTAAATAACCTGTGGGTGAGTTTTTTCTTTATCGCTTTTTTAAGTGCATTATGGCGTTGGACTCACTTAAGCGACATTGAAGTTTTTGCTCGCATGGTAGACAGTCTTTTTTCTATGGCGAAATTATCCGTTGAAGTCATGATATTACTTTTCGGAACGCTAACACTATGGTTAGGCTTTTTAAAAATTGCCGAACATGCTGGTTTAGTTGAAAAAATTGCAGTCTGGCTTTCACCATTATTTAGACGTCTTATGCCTGAAGTTCCTAAAAAGCATCCAGCAGTCGGCCTTATCACTATGAATTTTATTGCAAATGGATTAGGTCTTGATAATGCGGCGACACCTATTGGACTTAAAGCGATGCGATCCTTGCAATCACTTAATCCGACACCAAAGATTGCAAGCAATGCACAAATTTTATTTTTAGTCATGAACGCTTCTTCACTTACTTTACTACCTGTATCAATCTTTATGTATCGTGCGCAGCAAGGTGCTACAGATCCTACCCTTATATTTTTACCTATCCTTTTAGCGACAAGTGCATCTACGATAGCTGGATTTTTTTCTGTAGCATTTACCCAACGTATTAAAATGAATGATCCTGTTGTATTGACTTGGATGTTAACCATAGCGATATTATTAAGTGCATTTATCTTTTTCTTAAGTCATTTATCAGCTGCGGTATTAGGCGTATTCTCCTCTTTCTTAGGGAATGCAGTACTTTTTGGATTAATTATTTCTTTTCTTATGATCGGTGTTTTAAAGCGTGTGCCAGTTTATGAGTCATTTATTGAAGGCGCTAAAGAAGGTTTTGATGTATCAAAAAATTTACTTCCTTATTTAGTTGCAATGTTATGTGCAGTAGGTGTTCTCCGGGCATCAGGAGCGCTTGATTTCACTCTAGATATGATTCGTTTTTTAGCTTACAGCTTTGATTGGGATACACGTTTTGTTGATGCATTGCCTACTGCACTTGTAAAACCCTTTTCTGGGAGTGCCGCAAGAGCTATGTTAATTGATACTATGACAACTCATGGTGTAGATAGCTTTCCATCATTATTAGCAGCTACTGTGCAAGGAAGCACCGAAACTACATTTTATGTTCTGGCTGTTTATTTTGGAGCAGTCGGTATTCAACGTACAAGACATGCTATCCCTTGTGCGTTATTTGCAGATCTCATAGGTATTTTGGCATCTATTGGAGTTTGTTACTGGTTTTTTGGATAGGCTTAATTTATTTAAATTGAATCTTTTAACACATCTCGAAATTATTAAAAATTCATATACTCTTTTAACTAGAAGAGATTTGCCTTTGAGTCTTGATGCTAGTCTTATTGGAGCATTTGATAAATGTCCTTTTCCTATTGCAAGCCATGATAATTCAAGTGAGCCTTTATTTAATTATGCGAATCATGCCGCATTAAATTTATTTAAAATGACATTGAATGAAATGATGGGATTGCCTTCAAAAGCTTCGGCGCTTCCGGTGGATCAAGATGAAAGGTCTAAAATATTAGAACAGGTTACTCAATATGGATTTATTGAACATTATCAGGGGAAAAGGGTAGCTTCAGACCAATCGATATTTTATATTCAAGATGCTACAGTTTGGAATTTATTAAACCATGAAAAAAAATATTATGGTCAAGCTGTCATTATATTTAAAACTTCAAATTAGATGACAGATCAAATCAATCCTTGCTTTGAATGTGGTCAATGTTGTCAATATTTTAGAGTTTCATTTTATCACGCAGAGATCGAAGGCAATGGTATTGGCAAAGTGCCTTTATCTTATACAACCAAAGTCAACGATCATATGGCATGTATGAAAGGTACTGAGTTTGGCAAAGGAAAATGTGTTGCATTATCCTATTCTAATGAAGAAGGTTATCGATGTTCAATTTATGAATCAAGACCCTCACCTTGTCGTGAATTTGAATTATATGAAAATGGTAAACCAAATCCAAAGTGTAATGAATTAAGAAAAAATATAGCGTTAAAACTATTACCAGAAACCACTATTTAAAAAGGTATAAATAATGAATGTCTTCATGATAATTATGTATGGCGGAGTTTTATTTTTATTTGCTGCTCTTTTATTTGCGGCTCTTTCTTGGAAAACTTATCAAAAAAATAAAAAAAGTAAGCACTTAAAAAAATTATATTGGGCTCGAGTTATTTCAGCTTTACTTTTAACGCCTTATGTTTTTTTTCAATATATTTTTTCTGATTTAACTTATCTACCGGTCAGAATTGCTTTTGTAATTTTCTCTTTCTTTATTCTTTATCTTCTAGTTAAGCGCTGGGGTAAAGAGGCAACGTCAAGACGCAAATGATTACGATTAAATTAATTAAAGATTCTGATTTTGAAGTTACGGTCAAATTAAAATCAACTTCACAACATAAGGTTCATATTTCAAATGATCTTTACAATTCACTAACGGACGGTAAGGTCTCGCATGAGTGTTTAATCAAGGCATCGTTTGAGTTTTTATTGGAGCGAGAATCGAATAATTCAATTCTTTCTGAGTTCGATTTAGAGGTAATCTCGCAATATTTTCCAGAGTACGAAAAAGAAATAAAGAAGCGGCTGAAGACCTAGCCTTTCGTATACAATGTTCATTTATTCAACCTATTAAAGAGACCATATATGGGTAGTAAAGATAAGAGAAAAGAATCTAAAGGTAAAAAACCACAACCTAAGCCCGCTAAGGTGTAGTTTTATAAGTTATTGATTTATATAAATTTTAATATAAATTTATTGTTTTAGTGCCTTATCTCTCATGATTTTCATGAGACCTCTTTCATGATCCTAAAGGTGTTTACTTTTATAGTCCGAGTAAGATTACCTTTAAGTAATTTCTCATTAACTTAATAAAAAGGATAAACATCATGTGGACAACTCCAGCTGCTACTGAAATGCGTTTCGGTTTCGAAGTTACAATGTATGTAATGAATAAGTAATTATTCAGATTTTAAAAAAGCCCGCTATAAGCGGGCTTTTTTGTTTTTAAAGATTTGTAAGATGAACCCAGGTTTTTGTTTTGATGGATGATTGAATGGCTTCCAATGTTTTTGTATTCCATAGTGCATCATTTAAAGAAAGTTTAGGCGCGGTATTATTTATTATGCATTGATTAAAGTGATCAATCTCAAGCGTGAAATGATTGGCTTTTTTAATATGTTCATTTTTTACCCCATCTGCATCTGTTGTTAAGGTTAATAAGGCTTCATCATTCTCATGTTGCCATACTGTATGGCACATTAATTTCCCTTTTGATCCGAATATTTCAAATTGAGAACGTCGAATACATTCAAAGCTGATATCAAATTGTGCGCGTCTATTATTTCCAAAATCGATTATCCCTGAGGTTGTGAGATCTGCTCCGTGTTCATTGAGATGGCTTTTTGCAACGATTGATAGAGGATTCTGCTCAAAACATTGCCTTATCGTATGAATGGCATAAGGTCCAATATCCCAAAGTGCACCACCACCATTTTCAATTGAACGATTAATTCTATAAAAACGTGCGGGCTGGATTGGAAAAGAAAACATAGAATGCACATATTGAACATCACCTAATAATCCTGAGTTGATGATTTCTTTTACGCGATCAAATTGCGGATGAAAGACATACATAAAACCTTCCATCACTTTGACATGATTTTTTTCGGCAGCCTCTTGAAGTGCTTTAACTTCTTTTGAATGAAGAGCGATAGGTTTTTCAATTAGCACATGTTTTTTATGATTAATCGCTTTAAGAGCTGGTTCGGTATGCTCTTCATTTGAGAGTGGAATATAAATAGCATCTATATCGGGATGAAAAATCACTTCATCCAGTGAATTAAAGGTTTCAACTTTACTTTTTAGGTTGGGTTGATATTTTTCTAAACATTCGTTTGCGGCATTTGTTCTTCGACTTCCAATGGCAAATAGATCACCAAACGGACTATTAGCAATAGCTGGAAGAAGTCGTTCATTTACGCGTGCAGCCCCCAGAATACCCCAACGTATTTTTTTCATTTTTTTAATTTAAATT
>DATCVG010000031.1:0-7242 GCA_036567085.1 Candidatus Methylopumilus sp. | reverse complement strand
TGAGATAACAACAAATCTGACATCGCATTAATCATTTCATTGGTCACCAATGCATCACCTCGGCCTGAGGCTAATACAGGATCAATGATGAGTGGAATGGTCGGATAATCCGCCACAATTTCTGCAATCATTGCAATCGTTTCTACATTGCCTAATAAACCGCATTTAAATGCAGCGACTTGCATATCTTCTAATAAGCTACGTGCTTGGTCATTCACCCAGTCCGCATCAAAAGCCATCATACTTTCAACACCAGAGGTATCTTGAACGGTAATCGCCGTTGTCACAGACAAAGGATGACAGCCCAAGCTAGCAAGGGTTAAAACGTCAGCCTGAAGTCCAGCACCGCCCGTCGGATCGGTTGCTGAAAATGTCATGACGCATGGAGGATTTTTTTTCATGATTTAATGTTTTTTAGAACGCATAATTTCAGTAGTATTATGAATTAATTAATAACTCAAAAGTTTAATCAACAAAATTATTTTTGAAGGAATAGTCTATGTTCAACGTCAAACCCAATCGCCGCGGTCTTATTCAATTGTTGTTCATCAGCCTTAGCATTGCCACGGTGATAAATGGCATTATATTTACATTCAACATCAATCAATCAGTCACTCAACCCATTAAACCTGAATATCCTTTGTTGCCTTCATCTTGGATGATTGGTCTGATTTGGACAGTACTGATTGGTTTTATGGCTTATACACAATGGCTACTTATCAAGAAAACACGTGACCGAGCATTGCTTTCAATAGTGCCGATTTTATTTTTAAACTGTGTACTCTACCCTTTGTACAGTCAAGGATTTACAAATGACTTCAATCAATTGATTGGAAATTTATTTACGATTACTTTTGCAGCTTTCATCACCGGCAGAATTCGGAGCATCACAAAGCTTGGCTCTAATTTAATGTTGATGGTCACACTCTGGTCACTCTTCGCTACTTTTGCCACATCAAAATTAATTTAACCATTGGAGCGGATGACGGGAATCGAACCCGCATGTTGAGCTTGGGAAGCTCACATTCTGCCATTGAATTACATCCGCTTTAAAAAATTAAATATTGTTTAAGCTAAAGTTGATTATAATTTTGACATAATCTCTATGAAGAAAGGCTTATTAAAATGAAATCTAAAAATATCTTAATATTTCTAAGTGTGGCATTGATATCTGCTTGTAGTTCTATGACTTACACCACAAAACGAGAAACCACTGAAAAAAATAAGCCTTTAGTCACTGAAATTAAATGTGTTCTTATTGATGCATGTAATGCAAAAGCAAAAGAGTTATGTGAGGATGGTTATAATGTAATCAGTACATCGGAGTCTGTGCCATATGTGCTAAATAAAATGGAAGTATCTTGCAAAACTAAAGCGCCCCCAGTCGTTGAGAAAAAAGAAGAGACAAAAATGGATGATGCCATCCTTGAAATAGAAAAAGAAACGAAAGAAATGAGTGAGAAGAAATAAAATTCAAATTAAGTAGTGGCCATTTATAAGGGTCAAGTCTCGATGCTATAATCAAGCCCTCTTAGATTATTACTCAAAAAAACCATGTTAAAAATTACTGCTATTTACGCTGCTATCCTTACCTTTGTGTACGTTAAATTAACATTAAACGTTATTAATTTAAGGCGACAAAATCAAGTGTCTTTAGGCGATGGTGGTCGAGACGATTTGCAACAAGCCATCCGTTCGCATGGTAATTTTGCGGAGTATGTACCCTTAGGTCTTATCCTCTTGGGATGTTTAGAAGCAAATCATATTCATTGGACAATCGTTTTACTGCTAGGTGGCCTATTTACTGCAGGTCGACTTTATTATGCAAAAGCTTTTCTAGAAGCAACGCCTAATATAGAACTTAGAGTTCAGGGTATGAAATACACACTCTGGGCCTTGCAAGCACTTGCTGCGACAAACGTGATTGCACTGATCATTCAAAAAATTCTTTAATATATAAACTTTTCTTTTATGAGTGCTTTCATGACTATAGATGCCGAAACTTTACATGGCATGATCAAACAAGATGATTTAGTTTTAATTGATGTAAGAAATGATGACGAAGTTGCAAGAGGCATCATCCAAGGAGCAAAACATATCCCCCTTGCTAACCTTCCTCAAGCGTTTGATAAGTTTCCTAAAAAATCCAGTATTGTTTTTTATTGTCATAGCGGTATTCGTTCAGCGCACGCAGCATCTTATCTTGCCGAACATGATTATCACGATGTGTATAACTTAGCAGGTGGTGTCATTGCCTGGGCTAATGCTGGGTATACTTTTTCATCTCTCAAATAATATGCATTATGATCACGAAGTCGATGCAACCGGGCTTAAATGTCCTTTGCCTATTTTGCGATGTAAAAAAGGTTTAAATGAAATTCAATCTGATCAGGTCTTAAAAATTATTGCAACAGACCCTGGAAGTAAGAAAGATTTTGATGCATTTTGTCGTCAAACAGGGCATGAACTTTTGTCTCTTGAAGATAATCATGGCGTCATTACCTTCTTTATCAAAAAACGTCATTTAAGCTAATTTTTTTAGCTGTGCTTCTAACTTTTCAAAAGTCTCTGTAAATTCTTCTAAACGTTTTTTTTCTTGAACGATTACTGCCTCAGGCGCCTTATCAATAAAGCTAGCATTTTCTAACTTACCTTTAGCTTTCTGTATTTCAATTTGAATACGATTCAGTTCTTTTGTAATTCTTTCTTTTTCTTCTGCTGCGTCCACTTCAACTTTAAGCATTAACTTAAAATCTTTCACTAACATGACAGGGGCGTCCATCGCTGGAAGTTCATCTACAATTTCGACGTTAGTTAATTTAGCGAGCGCTTTAAGATAAGCTGTATATAGCTCAAGTGATTTTTTATCACCGGAAATGACAAGTGGAATTTTCTGTGCCGGAGAAATGTTCATTTCGCCGCGAAGTTTTCGGCATACATCCACCATCTCTTTTAAAATTGACATCCATTGAATACTTTCTTGATCTATTTTCTTGCTATCACTTTGAGGATATGGCTCCAACATAATGGAAGGTCCTGATCTTCCATTCATAGGCCCTATTGTTTGCCAGATTTCTTCGGTAATGAAAGGCATCACTGGGTGTATTAATCTTAAGATAGTCTCAAGAACGCGCAAAAGTGTTCTACGTGTCGCTCTTTGTTCGGCCTCAGTACCTTTTTGCAATTGAACTTTAGCTACTTCAAGATACCAATCACAAAATTCATCCCATACAAATTGATAAAGCTCTTGGGATAACAAATCAAATCGATAATCTGCAAATGCTTTTTCAATCGCTGCTTCTCTTTCTTGTAATACACTCACAATCCAACGATCAGCTTTTGAAAATTCCAAATAGCCCTCCACGCATTCGCCAAAACCATTTTCTTTGCCTTCGCAATTCATCAATACAAATCGCGTCGCATTCCATAATTTATTACAAAAGTTTCGATAGCCTTCACAGCGCTGAAGATCAAATTTAATATCACGTCCAGGACTCGCTAAACTGGCATAAGTAAAACGTAGAGCATCAGTGCCAAAAGCGGTTATGCCCTCTGGAAATTCTTTACGTGTTTTTTTAGTAATCGATTCGGCTTGCTTTGGATTCATAAGCCCCGTGGTTCTTTTTTCTATGAGCGCTTCTAATGAGATGCCGTCAATTAAATCAATAGGGTCCAAAACATTGCCTTTTGATTTACTCATCTTCTGGCCTTCTGCATCACGAATCAATCCGTGCACATACACATGCCTAAAGGGAATTTTTCCAGTGATGTGTTTTGTCATCATCACCATCCGCGCTACCCAGAAAAAGATAATATCGAAACCTGTCACTAATACTGTGGAAGGTAAATAAAGATCAAGCGCTGGATTTGATACTTTCGGATAGTCAGGCGTCCAATCAAGCGTTGAAAAAGGCCAAAGTGCTGATGAATACCAGGTATCTAAAACATCTGGGTCACGTTTTAAATGCCCTTGGTAACCTTCCTTTAAAGCGAGCGCTTTTGCTTCTTCTTCATTATGCGCAACCCATACTTGGCCTTGTTCGCCATACCAAGCTGGTATTTGATGGCCCCACCATAGTTGTCTTGAAATGCACCAATCTTGAATATTGTTTAACCATTGGTTATAAGTGTTCACCCAATTATCAGGAAAGAATTTAATCTCACCCGCTTTTACTACATCGAGAGCTTTTTCTGTAATGCTTTTTCCATCATGGCTTTTTTTTGTCATGGCAACAAACCATTGATCTGTCAGCATCGGTTCGATTACTACATCTGTTCTATCGCCTCGCGGAATTTTCAGTTTATGTTTTTCAGTTTTAACAAGAAAATTTTGCGCATCTAAATCTTCTACAATTTTTTTGCGCGCAGCAAATCGCTCTAACCCTTGATAAATTTTTGGTGCTGAGTCATTAAGATGTCCATCAAGGGTCAACACACTTATCATGGGAAGCTTATGACGCATGCCTACGGCATAATCATTAAAGTCATGAGCTGGCGTTACCTTCACAACACCTGTCCCAAATGTTTGATCTACATAATCATCTGCAATGATTGGAATTTCACGATCACATAAAGGTAGCTTTACCATTTGACCAACTAATTTTTCATAGCGCGCATCTTCGGGATGAACCATAATCGCCACATCACCCAACATCGTTTCAGGTCTTGTGGTGGCAACCGTTAAGTGGCCTTTACCGGATGCAAGTGGATATTGAATATGCCACAAGAATCCATCCTCTTCTTCTTGAACAACTTCTAAATCAGATACAGCTGATTGTAATTGAATGTCCCAATTTACCAGACGTTTGCCTCGATAGATTAGACCTTCTTTATATAAACTCACAAATGTTTCGGTGACTGTTTTTGATAAACCTTCGTCCATCGTGAAACGCTCGCGTGACCAGTCAGGTGAGGTACCTAGACGACGCATCTGTTGTGTGATTGTGCCACCTGAATAATTTTTCCATTCCCATACTTTTTCTAAAAACTTTTCTCGGCCTAGGTCATGTCTTGAAATACCTTCTTTATCAAGCTGTCTTTCAACCACGATTTGTGTCGCAATACCTGCGTGATCAGTTCCAGGCTGCCATAATGTATTGTCACCTTTCATGCGATGATACCGCGTTAATGCATCCATAAGTGTTTGGTTAAATCCATGCCCCATATGTAACGTTCCTGTGACGTTGGGTGGCGGCAATAAAATACAAAATGAATGATTATTTTTTGTATCTACACCTGCTTGATAAAAGCCTTTTGATTCCCAAAAGTCATACCATCGACTTTCTATATCTTTGGGGCTAAAAGGTTTAGAGAGATTATTTTCCATGAATAAAACACATAGAGGATTTGTTAAAGGTTCATTTTAACATAGGGATAAGTGATATCAGGCCTCATGGCAGATGTCTGCCATAAAAAATCACTTAGAACATACAGGGCAGGAAGGATCTTTTTTAAGTTGAATATTTTTCCATTGCATCGATTTTACATCTAGCAATAGTAAGCGGCCCTCTAAAGACTCGCCAATACCTAAAATAATTTTCATTACTTCAGCGGCCTGCGAAGTACCGATCATACCAACGGTAGGAGAAAAAACACCATTTTCAGCACAGCGTGTTTCATTGCGATCACCTGTATCAGGGAATAAACAATGATAACAAGGGCTCTTATTATGCCTCATATCAAAGACACTGATCTGACCCTCAAATCCTACAGCAGCACCGGAAACTAAAGGTTTTTTCAATTCTACTGCAATTCGATTAAGTGCATAACGTGTAGCAAAATTATCTGAGCCATCAATAATGACATCGACATCTTTTGCAATCACTTTCATGCTTTCTTCAGTTTGTTTGTTTGTGACTGCAATCACTTCTATATCTGGATTAAGTAATTGAATAAATTGTTTTGCGGAAAAAGCTTTATTAATACCTACTGATTGTGTGTCGTGAATGATTTGTCTTTGAAGATTACTTAAATCGACATCGTCAAAATCACATATAGTTATTTTTCCAATACCAGCGGCGGCACAATACATTGCAATAGGTGCACCTAAACCGCCTGCACCTATAATGAGAATATGACTATGAAGAAGTTTTTCTTGCCCTTGATACTCAATATCAGGCAATAAAATATGACGGCTATATCGGAGAAGTTGCTGATCGTCCATGAATGCATTAAACATTAATTAAAGTTGAAATGACTATAACGTCAATTAACTGTGGATTCAATGCATTTAAAAATTGGGGTGGCTGATGGGGCTCGAACCCACGACAACAGGAATCACAATCCTGGACTCTACCAACTGAGCTACAGCCACCAATGAACTATGAAATTGGCCTGCCCGACAGGAATCGAACCTGTAACCCCCAACTTAGAAGGTTGGTGCTCTATCCAGTTGAGCTACGGGCAGCTTAACAACACAAAGCGTGTTACAGAAAATCCTTTTTTTCTATAGTAAGTAAGATGCTAAATCTGGTCGGGGTGGAGAGATTCGAACTCCCGACATCCTGCTCCCAAAGCAGGCGCGCTACCAGGCTACGCTACACCCCGAGGGCGAGAATATAGCCTAATTAAGGGTTTAGGTCAAATCAAAGGGGTGGCTTGGGCCCCATGATTTCTTCTATTTACGCAGGTTTAGCGGCTTTTTTATGACCTGACTTACCCTTCTTACCTTTGCATGCATTGAGCTCATCTTTGGTCAATGTTCCGTCATGATCTTTATCCATAACATCGAAATCTTGCTTGCAAACGGCTTTGGCTTCTTCACGATCAAGCGTTCCATCACGATCAATATCCGCTTCATCAAATGATTTTTTTGTATGCATCTTGCAATGCTCGCCCGTGCCATCATGGTTTGCAAAAATAGGTGCATTGAACCCAAAAATTAATGTCAATGAAACTAACCAAAAACTTTTTTTCATCATTTTTAACTTCCTTAAAAAATATTTAGATTAATCATACTCTTCGACGACTCTTCTTACAAAAGATTCAGTCCTTATGAAACATAGTTAAAAGTCCAATATGTTAAAATGTTGTTTTTATACTCATAGATCAATCCATGTCAGCCAAGATAATTGATGGAAAAACAGTTGCTGAAAATCTTCTTCAAGTTCTTAAACAAGAAATTGATGTGAGATTAAAAAAAGGCATTCGAAATCCCAGTTTAGCGGTCATTCTTTTGGGTTCTGATCCTGCATCATCTATCTATGTTAGGAATAAACGTTTAGCTTGTGAAAAAATTGGCGT
>DATCVG010000030.1:0-4929 GCA_036567085.1 Candidatus Methylopumilus sp. | reverse complement strand
GCTAAGAAAAAACCAGCAGCTAAGAAAAAACCAGCAGCTAAGAAAAGACCAGCAGCTAAAAGAAAACCAGCAGCTAAGAAATAATCTTAACGGGACTTTAGGTCCCGTTTTTATTAGCAAGTTCTTTGTTGCTAAACACAATAAAACCAAGCAAACTTCAATTTTGCTTGGTTTTTTTATTTAATTAATGTCTATAATCTCCCAAAATATCTCTCAAATTCATGATGGCATTCAAAAAGCTTCTGCTACTAATGCTTCTCCTGAAAAAATTACTTTAGTAGCCGTGAGCAAAGGTCAGAACTTTAATAAAATTATTGAGGCTTTTGATGTTGGTATTTTAAATTTTGGGGAAAATTACCTTCAAGAAGCACTCAACAAAAAAAAGCAACTAGAAAAATTTCCAATTCAATGGCATTTTTTAGGGCCTATACAAAGCAATAAATGCAAACTTATTGCAGAAAATTTTAATTGGGTACATAGCGTTGATAGATTAAAAGTTATGAAATTGCTTAACGATAATAGGCCTTCAAACCTTCCCCCTTTAAATATTTGCATCCAAATCAATACAAGCGGCGAAGAAACTAAAAGCGGTATCCCAATTAAAGATGCAAAAACATATCTGAGAGACCTCACTGATGCAATTAAAGAACTTCCCAAGCTTAAACTAAGAGGTATTATGTCTATACCATCTAATACAAAAGATGCCAAACAAGTGATTGATGAATTTAAGGCTATGCATAAACTTTATAGCGAGCTCAAGAATGAAATTGCTTCCATTGATACTTTATCCATGGGAATGTCTAATGACTTTAAGCTCGCAATTCAATACGGCTCAAATCTTGTTAGAATTGGAACCGCTATTTTTGGAGTGCGCGCCTTAAAAACTCAAGGGGTTAATAATTGAATATTTGCTTTTTAGGTGGTGGAAATATGGCCTCTGCTATGATTAGCGGCCTATTAAGCAAAAACTATTCCCCTGCGCTTATTCGAGTCATTGAATCTGATAGCAAAAAGAGATTGGATATTAAAGCTAAATTTAATATTTCCTCAGAAGCAGAATTTAAGAAAATAGATAATAATGAAATTATTGTGCTTGCAGTTAAACCTCAACAAACTGAATCTCTTCTCAAATCAATATCTCATGAAATTTCGCAACAAATTATTTTATCGATTGCTGCAGGTATTCAAATAAAATCTATTGAAAAATGGACGAATGGACATAAAAGTATTGTCCGTTCTATGCCTAATATGTGCGCTCAAATTCAACTTGGAATTACAGCTCTTTTTACTCAAGAAACTTTAGATAGAAAAAATAAAATAGCCGTAGAAGAAATTGCAAGTGCTATTGGAGATTTTATATGGCTAGATAATGAATCTAAACTGGATGCAGTTACAGCTATCTCAGGAAGCGGACCTGCCTATATATTTTATTTCCTTAATGCATTCATTGAAGCAGCTATCGAATTAGGCTTATCACGATATGAAGCTGAGAAATTATGCAGCAAAACCATGCTTGGCTCATCCTATTTAGCCAAAGACCAACTTAATAATCTTCAAAATTTAATTACATCGGTAGCTTCAAAAGGCGGCACAACAGAAGAGGGATTAAAACAACTTGAGTCAAATAAATTAAATGAAGCACTTTTAAAAGCAACGCGAGCTGCCTATGAAAGATCAAAAAAACTTGGCTCAGAATTTAATTAATTAAATGAAAAATAATACAGTCATTGTAGGTTTATCCGGCGGCGTTGACTCTTCAGTGACTGCTTTGCTTTTAAAAAACCAGGGTTACAAAGTCGTTGGACTATTCATGAAAAATTGGGAAGATGACGATGATGATGAGTATTGTTCAAGCAAACAAGATCTTTTAGATGCGGTATCTGTTGCCGATAAAATTGGTATTGATATTGAAGTAGTAAATTTCAGTAAAGAATACAAAGAAAAAGTTTTTTCTGAGTTTATTAATGAAATTAAAAATGGCAGAACTCCGAATCCAGACATTTTATGTAATTCCGAAATTAAATTTAATGCATTTTTAAATCATGCTATTTCAATGGGTGCCGATAAAATTGCAACCGGGCATTATGCTCAAATTAAAGAAAATGAAGGTTTGTTTAGCCTTCTTAAAGCTGAAGACTCAACTAAAGATCAAAGTTATTTTCTCTATCGACTCAATCAACACCAACTTTCAAAAACTATATTTCCTCTAGGAACCTTTCTTAAAAAAGATGTAAGGGAGATTGCCAAAAAAGAAGGTTTGCATAATAGCGATAAAAAAGACTCGACTGGCATATGTTTCATCGGCGAAAGACCTTTCACTGAATTTTTAAATAAATATATAGAAAATTCGCCAGGGCCTATTAAAGATGAGCATGGTAAAACGTTGGGGGAACATATAGGCCTTATGTTTTACACGCTTGGTCAAAGACAAGGGTTAGGGATTGGCGGCTCAAAAACCAGCAATGGAGAACCTTGGTTTGTTGTTGAGAAAAATATTCAAGAAAATACTCTTATTGTTGCACAAGGGCATGGGCATCCTCTTTTATTTAAAGATGGATTAACTGCAAAGAAAACACATTGGATACATGGGGCTTTACCAAAAAAACATTGGGTATACGGTGCAAAAACGAGATACCGTCAACCTGATGCTCCTTGCGAAATTGATGAAATAGCCGATGAATCCGTTGAGATATTCTTTGGACAAAAACAATGGGCTATTACCCCTGGACAATCGGTAGTAGTTTATGAAAGTAATGTTTGCTTAGGTGGTGCTATTATTGAAAACCCTATAGATAAGGCTCAGGTATCGTTTGCTGAAAAGACGGTCGCTGCATAAGCAATTCATAAAGATGATATAAATTTAAATATTCTTTTTCAAAGTCAATTTCAGGGTATCTCAATTTAACGTATCCCAAAGCACATCCAACTGCTATATCAGCGTAAGAAAATTTATTCTCCAGGTAATATTTTTTGTCTTCTATTTCGCGATTCAGCCATTCCAAACTTAGTTTTATTTTTTTTATTTGCTTTTCAAAGAGATCAGCATTTTGTTGCGAAATGGACTTACGTTTTTCCAACATAATCGCTACAGCGGCATCGCATAATCCATCCGCTATCGCCTCCCATCTTTTGACTAATATTTTTTTATCAAAATCCCTCGGTATTAAATAAGGCGGATCACTCTTATGGTCAATATATTCAGCTATTACAGGTGAATCAAAAAAAGATACATTGTTTGCAATTAATGTAGGAACTTTTGCCAAAGGATTATATTCATGAATGGTACAATTTTTATCTGCAAGTACAACCTTCTCTAAATTGACAAAGACTTTTTTTTCGCTAATTAGAATTCTTATCTTTCTTGCGTATGGGCTATTATTTGAATAAAAAAGCTTCATGTATCTCTCAATTTAAAAAAACTAAATTTATTATAATTTGTTAAGCTATTAGATTATGCATAGATCAAAAATAAATAAAAAAAATTTAACAGAAGTCATACAAAAAAATATCACCATAGCGCTTCAAGAAGATATAGGCAATATCGATTTATCTAGTGAACTCATTGAAGAAAAATCTTCTGCAAAAGCATATGTTAAATCTAAAGATTCGGCTGTGATTTCTGGTATTCCCTGGTTTAATGCTACCTTCTTAATGCTAGACCCAAAGATCAAAATAAAGTGGTTTATTAAAGAAGGGGCGATCGTGAAAAAAAATCAAAAGCTTTGTGAGATTTATGGTAAAACAAAGCCTATTCTTAGCGGTGAAAGAGTAGCACTTAATTTCCTGCAAACCTTGTCTGCAACTTCTACAATCACCCATCAATATGTCAAGGCTGTAAAAAATACCCATGCAAAAATATTTGATACACGAAAAACAATCCCGGGATTAAGAATTGCACAAAAGTATGCTGTCACTATAGGGGGTGGTAATAATCAACGTATGGGACTCTTTGATCAAATTCTTATTAAAGAAAATCATATTAAATCTTCAAAAAAAATGGATGATTTACTTTCGCTTTCTTTGAAATATTTAAAAAATAAAGACATTCAAATCGAAGTTGAAAATCTTAATCAGTTTGAGAAAGCTATAGAAATAGGTTTTAAAAATATATTGCTTGATAATTTTAGTATTAAAAATCTTAAAAAAGCTGTGCTTCTTAATAAAAAAAGAGCCGTTCTTGAGGCATCAGGAAATATCACACTAAAAAATGTCAAAAAAATTGCACTCACGGGTGTAAATAGAATTTCTCTAGGCTCGCTCACAAAAAATATCAAAGCAATTGATTTATCTATGAAAATAGAGGCTTTTAAAAGTCTCTAAACTTGACCAAATAGGCTTAAAGCGTTAAGGTTGAGGGTTTATAGCTATCCCATTAATTACAATCAAGAATTCTATGAGCTCAAACCACATTTCTGGGGCAGAAATTGTTATTCGTTGCCTTCATGAGGAAAAAGTCAAATTCGTTTTTGGCTATCCTGGAGGCGCCGTTCTTAATATTTACGATGCTGTTTTTCAGCAGAATAAATTTAAGCATGTCTTAGTTCGTCACGAACAAGCTGCGGTTCATGCAGCTGATGCATACTCTAGATCTACTGGAAAAGTGGGGGTTGCACTTGTAACTTCAGGTCCTGGTGCTACCAATGCAGTAACTGGTATAGCTACCGCATATATGGACTCTATTCCTATGGTGATCATTAGCGGTCAAGTGCCCACTTATGCTATAGGACAAGATGCCTTTCAAGAGTGTGACACGGTTGGTATTACTCGTCCTTGTGTAAAACATAATTTTTTAGTTAAAGATATTAAAGATATTGCATCAACAATGAAAAAAGCATTTTATGTTGCATCAAGCGGCAGGCCTGGCCCTGTTCTCGTTGATATACCAAAAGATATTACAGCCGAAAAATACGAATTTAGTTATCCAAAATC
>DATCVG010000029.1:0-2032 GCA_036567085.1 Candidatus Methylopumilus sp. | reverse complement strand
CATAGATGCGGTGGAGAAACAGCAACGTAAGCTCTGCTACAAGGTGATCGACTTGGCGAAACCATTGCTGTTCCAGTTCAGATCGAAGCTCAGGCCGGGCAAAGCGAGGGCGGTGAGAACGGCCTTGAAATTGTGGACGGTCCTATTCCGGGACATTCTACAGGACCGCAGGCGGAATATTTTGAAGCAAACCTACCCGGATTACGCCAATCTCCTCGATGACGCAAAGGCAGGTCCTGGTGGGGAGGAATTGTTTGGTCGAAAATTCCTGAAGAGGCTTAAGTCGGAGGCGAAGGCGCAGAACACATTGGATGCTATCAGACGCAAGGCGCCCGCGGCGAACAGGAGAGGAACGGACCAATCACGGGCAGGTATTTTCAAAATAATGAATCAAAACCACAAAAAAAACAACCAACAAACTCCACAACCAAAACCAAATGTAAAACCACCAACAAATAATCAAACAGAAACATTACCAATCATAAAAACTTGCAGTGGATGCCAAAAAGTAGGGCACACATTAGAAAATTGTTTCGCTATCAATAAGTATTGCAACTTGTAAAATAAACGGTCATTCTGATAAAACTATCAACAGATAAAATAAACTTTCATTCCGATAAAACGAGACAGCGCCCATGTAATATGTGTAAATTAACTGGGCACCCACAAATTAGATGTCCACAGAGACAAAAGATAAATTGTGATAAATGCAAAGCACAAGGCCATTATGCAACTGAATGTGGAAATGCAAATAACCAGCAAAATAAACCAACAATGGGAATCTGTAATTATTGCGGAAACCCAGGGCATCATGTGTCTGTGTGCAAAGTAAAATTGTCACAACAGGCAGGAAATAGTTCTAGTGGAGCTAGAAACATGCAAGAGGGGAAGGGATGCTTCAAGTGCGGTGACTCAAGTCACTTCATTGCAAACTGCCCAAATAAAGATAGAAATTCAACAAACTAACAGCCCTCGGTGGTACCAACGGGACCGCCGAGCAGGCAGGCTTTGATAAAACCCGAGTGATATGCACAGCAGGATATTGTGATGTGCCAATGAAAGTAAATAAGATAGAAATAGAAACATTGATTGATTCTGGCGCCTATGCGAGTTTGATTGACGAAAATTACATAAAAATAAAAAATATTGCATATTAGGAAGAGATGCGATGGCAAGACATGGAATAGTAGTGAATGGTAGAAGAACAGTTCATCATCTTGAAGATGATGAGGGATCCATACGTAATGAACGACCCATAAACAGACCAGGCAAGAGCGAGTATAGTCTTTCAATGGTCGTAACCGTTCCAAAAAATAAAAAAAGAGTAATGACAAATCTAAATGCTGAATTAAACCAAGGGACAATAAGGAAATCAATAAAATTCGAACCGGGTAGCTCACGATTCGTTTCAGCTCGATTAAGTCAACCCCTGCAGGAGGACAAGGCATGCTATGCGATAGCAGCAGATGACTTGCCTGAGGAGTTGCACATACAGGAAGCTCTAGTTTTAGTAAATGAAAAAAATGAAATTGATATACACGCCAGTAATCGTAGCGATCAAACGATACAGTTAATGCGTAAGACAGTCGTAACTCATGTCGAGCCAGTCGATGTCTACGCGCTGAGATCCAATGACGCCGAAGAAATAAAAGACGGGTGTACAATAAAAAATGTTTGCACAATTGACGGCAGTAAGCCGAATGACACGAAATATTTTGAAAAATTCACTTTAGACCAAGATAGTAAAGCATTGAAAAAGACATTAAGGAAATTTAAAGACATTTTTGTCGATAAAGGTGAACCCACGGGGAAAACCGATATCGTCACTCACAAAATAAATACAGGGATGAATTACCCAATACGACAGAGGCCGTATCGGACACCCCTTTCGCAAAAAGCAAAAGTACAAGAAGAAATTAAAGAAATGCTTGATCAAAAAGTTATCACTCCTTCAAAATCTCCTTGGGCTGCACCCATTGTTATGGTCTTGAAGAAGGATGGTGAATATAGATTCTGCATAGATTACAGAAAA
>DATCVG010000028.1:0-8003 GCA_036567085.1 Candidatus Methylopumilus sp. | reverse complement strand
GATCATTAGTGATTTCTTTATAAACGCTTTCTTGGAAGGTTAATTTATACATTTGAATCTCTAGGCCTGGGGTTGAAACTTCTGCATTTACTCGTCTTAATCCACCTTTTTTTGGAAATAAAATATCGTCACGACTATCTTCCGTCCATCCGACTGATGCAAATAGCGAGCTCATAGAGCACCCTGTGACATTTAAATCTCCCGTAACTGATTTACAATAATTAAGAAATCTTATGGGCGCATTTGCTGATAGATTTTCAACAACCGTATTGTCGAACGTTACCCCGTATGAAAAAGCATTTTTCTCTGTAAAAGGTACACTAAACCTAAATCCTGCACCTATTGATGAGGTGTCGTAATTTGCAAATGTAATCCTTGAGGTATTCACATCTCGACGATAAAGGTCGTAACTTAAGGCAACTCCCTCAGGTGTAAAAAATGGCTGGGTCATACTTAAAGAGTAGGTTCGGTTAATCCGTCCTGTGTTCACTTGAGCTGAAACTCTGTCGCCAGTGCCAAGAAAATTAGCTTGAGTAACATTAAAGCTACCTATCACACCCTCTTGGCTACTAAGTCCAGCACCAAACATAATGCTACCCGTATTCCTTTCGGTGACTTTGACCTTGAGATCTACCTGATCAGTTGTGCCAGGTACCGCTGGAGTTTCAATATTAGTATCGCTAAAGAATTGCGTTCTTTTAAGTCTCTCCTTGGAGCGTTCTATTTTATCTGCTGCATACCAACCAGATTCAACCTGTCTAAATTCGCGACGAATAACCTCGTCACGCGTTCTTGTATTACCTTCAATATCTATTCTTCTAACGTAAACCTTACGCCCTGGATCAACAAAAAAAGTAAATGAGGCTGTATGATCGTCTTTATTGATGTCAGGAATGGCATTGACGTTAGAAAAAGCAAAGCCATCATTTCCTAAACGATTATTCATAGCTTTAGTTGTTTCAGTCACTTTTTCACGATTAAAAATATCATCTTTTTTAATTTTAATGAGCTTCTGTAATTCATTTTCAGGAACCTGGAGAAGATCGCCTGCTAACTTAACATCTGAAACTTTATATTTAGATCCTTCTGAAATATTAATAGTAATAAAAACATCTTCTTTATCTGGGGTGATTGATACTTGGGTGGAATCAATACTAAATTCGAGGTATCCGCGATTCATATAAAAAGACTTAAGTGTTTCAAGGTCCGCAGTTAATTTTTGTTTTGAATATTGATCATCTTTATACCACCAGGATAGCCAATTTGTCGTTTGAAGTTGGAATTGTGATGTGAGATCTAATTTTTGATAGACTTGATTTCCAACAATATTGATTTCTTTGATTCTTGAAATAATTCCTTCTTCAATATCAAATCTTATGGCTACTCTATTTCTTTCAAGTGGAGATGTTGTTGTTTTAACTGATGCTGTATATTTTCCAAGAGATAAATATTGTTTTTTTATTTCTTGTTCCATAAATTCAAGCTTTGTTTTGTCGTAAATTTGGCCTTCGACTAACCCGACACTTTTTAAACTTTCTTTCAATTTATCAGTTTGAAACATTTTATTTCCTGAAAATTGAATGTCAGCAATCGAGGGTCGCTCTTGAACGGTAATAAGCAGAATATTTTGATCTGCTTCAATTCTAACGTCTTTAAAAAAACCTGTTCGATATAGAGACTTGATGGCTTCGGATGATTTATCCTCAGTCATTGTGTCCCCAACTTGCACGGGCAGGTAATTAAATACTGTGCCTGGCTCAGTTCTTTGTAAGCCTTCAATTTTAATATCTTTGATAACAAAAGGCTCCATCGCAAAGGCAGCTATGGAAAGAACGAGAAGTGAAACGAAATAAGCTAGTTTAGATCTTAAAGTCATTAGCTTCCTAATAGGTATCGACAGGCGTCATTATACAACGCAATTGCAGTTAGTAAACCCAAAATTATCACACCAACCCTTTGACTTATCATCATTTTTTTGTTCGATAAGGGCTTGCCCATCACAAACTCAATTAAATATTGAGCCAAATGGCCCCCATCTAATAATGGAATAGGCAATAGATTCAATATTCCAATATTTAAACTTATGAGCCCAATAAATTGAATATAAGGAAGAATGCCCTCTAAAAAAGAAGAAGAGGCCATGTGCGCAATTGCCAATGGTCCACCCAAATCTTTTAGATGAGCACTTTGTGTAAATAAATTCTTAAAGGTGGCTAAAGTTAAATTTAAAAATGTATTGGTTTGACTTAGGGATTTTCCGAGGGACTCTAAAAATGTGCTTTTTACTTTAATTAAATTGGGTTTAATATAGGCTTCATCATAATTCAGTGAAATACCAATTCTTTTTTTCTCTATTTGACTTTTAAAAATATCTTTATCTATATGAATTAATTGAATAATGTTTTTTCTTTTTATAGATAAATCATAAGACTTTAACCAATTATTTTGAATACTATTAACTAGGTCTTGAATGCTTTTTACCTCTACTTGATCAATCATAAGAATTCGATCATTGGGTTTGAGACCAATTTTTTCAGCAATACTTCCTGGCTCTATCGACTGAATTAAAATAGGAATGCCATATGGAAATAGATGAATGTCATCAGTCCAAAATAAATTACGAATACTTAATAGCTCGCCTCCTCTTTTAAAGCTTAAAATTTTGAATCGATCTTTGTGGACACTTAAATAAATCTGCAAGTCATTCAAGGATTTGATCTCCTCGCCATCAATTAATACGATTTCATCTCCAGCTCGTAAGCCCTGTTTGAAAGCTTCACTAAAATGAGAAACTTCATTGATGAGAGGCTTGATTTGAGGCGATCCATGCATATAAATAGAAAAAAATATGAGGATACCCAAAAAAATATTGATTAAAGGTCCGGCTAGAACAATAAGAAAGCGCTTGAATAGTGGCTGTCTATTAAATGCTCTATGAAGATCAGTTTTTTTGATCTTTTCCTCTGAATTACCATGGCTTTCATCTAAAAGCTTTACATAGCCCCCAAGAGGAATTGAAGATATAATAAATGCGATATGATCTTTACCAAAAAAGAAAGTAAAAATCGGTCTGCCGAATCCAATTGAGAATTTTAGTACCTTAACATTGCACCACCGAGCCATTTGAAAATGGCCAAATTCATGAATACCGACGACAATACTGATTGTAAGGATAAAAACTAGAAAAGTTATCATGCTTTAAGCTTATGGCTGTCAATCCAAGAAAAGGCAAGATAACGCGTTTTCTTATCTACATCCAAAACTGTATCTATAGAAACTAATGGCTCTGATTTTATTGTGTCCATGCAAAATTCAATTAACTCTGCAATTTGATTAAAACCGATCGATTCATTTAAGAAAGCATCTACAGCAACTTCATTTGCAGCATTGAGAACTGTGGGGGCATTATGACCCATATTTAAAGCCTTATAAGCCAATCCAAGGCAAGGAAATTTATTTAAATCAGGCGCTTCAAAGTCGAGTTTTTTAGTTTTTATGAGATCTAGGCCCAACACTCCTGATTCAATTCTTTCTGGATGACTTAAAGCGTAAGCAATGGGGGTCCTCATATCTGGGTTGCCTAATTGAGCAAGCGTACTTCCATCAATATACTCAACAAGCGAATGAATAATACTTTGAGGGTGAATTATTACTTCTATATCTGAAGCTGGGATATCGAATAACCAAAAAGCTTCAATAATTTCCAACCCCTTGTTCATCATGGTTGCTGAATCGATTGAAATCTTTTTGCCCATTACCCAATTTGGATGACGCAAAGCTTCTTTGGGCGTCACAAGAAGCAGCTCTTCTTTAGAAAAAGTCCTAAATGGTCCGCCAGATGCAGTCAGTAAAATTTTTCTAATGCCACTAGACTTGTAATGCATTTTTTTATTTTGTGGCAAAACTTGCAAAATTGCATTGTGTTCACTATCGATGGGTATCAACGTCGCCCCAGAATGATTTACAGCTTTGACGAATAACTCCCCTGCCATCACGAGCGTTTCTTTATTAGCCAATAAAATCTTTTTACCGCTATTAGCAGCTGCCATCGTGGGCTTAAGACCTGCCGCTCCAACAATTGCTGAAATTACAGTATTTGTATCTTCATGAGAAGCAATCCGAACGAGGGACTCATCACCCTCTAAAACAATTGTTTTTGAATTTAATGCAAGTAGATTTTTCTTCAACTTTTGATTTGCTTCATGATTTAAAGCAATAGCAAATTGAGGCTCAAATTCCATACACTGTTGAGAAAGTAGATCAATATTCTCATTCGCCGTCAGTGCAAAAACCTTATATTTTTCTTTATGAAGTTTTATAACTTGAAGAGCATTACAACCAATACTTCCGGTTGAACCTAAGATAGTAATATTTTCCAATTAAATTATGATTCCAAAAAAAGCAGGTGACATGAGAATTAGGGTCGCAAGTGGAAGGCTTGAGCAGAGACTATCAATTCGATCAAGAACACCTCCATGCCCAGGAATTAAATCACCGCTATCTTTTACTTTTGCCATTCGTTTTATGTATGACTCAAATAAGTCACCCTCAACACTTAAAAATAAGATTAAATTAAAAAACAAAATAGACATATAAGAATTAACAAAGCCGAAGAAAGTCATGGCAATAGAAAATAATGAGACAACAAATAGCGCCCCTAAAAAACCTTCCCATGTTTTACCCGGGCTAATAGATAGAGCTAATTTTCTTTTCCCAAACTTTTTACCAAAGAAATAAGCACCAGAATCTGCAAGCCAGATAGTTGTTAAAACTATAAGGACTGTCCAAGGGCTTAATTGAATTAAATAATTCAATGAGATAATAAGTGGCATGACTAAAGTCCAGCCAATTAAAGCACTAAAAAAAGAATTTTTTAAATTGATTTTAAAAATTAAAAATAGAGGTGCCACACATAGCCAAAAAATTGAAGCTATCCAAAGTATGAGACTTGACCCTTGAGAATTAAGATGATTGTCAATTAAATAAATTAAAGCTAATGAGATGAATAAAAAAATCTTTTTTTCGTAGGATTTAAAATATAAAAGCTTTGTCCACTCATAAAGAGCCAATATCGAGGTAATATAAATCACAAAAGAAAAATATCTTCCTGAAAATAAAAACATAGAAGATAAGAAAACTGCAAGCATCGCTATTGCAGAAAAAATTCGAGATATCAACACTTATAACTGCTCACTTGTTTTACCATATCTTCGTTCTCTTTTTTGAAATTCAATTAGTGCGGAGGTAAAAGCCTTTTCATTAAAATCAGGCCATAGTGTTTCAGTAAAATAAAGTTCGGTGTATGAAAATTGCCAGATTAAAAAATTACTAATGCGTTTTTCACCGCCAGTTCTTATCAAAAGATCAGGATCTGGAGCAAAATTCAAAGAAAGATTTTGAATAAGATTTTTTTGGGTAAATGGTTTTTTAAAGTGATTTTTTTTTCGGTATTCATTTACTGCATTCACAATATCCCATCTTCCACCGTAATTAATTGCAACACTTAGTGTAAGGCCTGTATTTTCTTCACTGAGACTCTCTAGCTCTTTTATCTTATCAATCAGTTTCTTTGGGAAAGGTTTACGATCACCAATGAGTTTAAAACGAATATTATTTTTAATTAAAGATGAAGATTCTTTTTTAATAGAATCTTGAAATAAAGACATTAAAAAATCAACTTCCTGAGCGGGTCTCAACCAATTTTCTGTACTAAAAGCAAATAATGTAAGAAATGGAATATTTAATTTTTGACACTGGGTAATCACCATTTTAACAGTTTCTAAGCCTCTTCTATGCCCAGAAATACGAGGCAGTAAACGTTTTTTTGCCCATCTCCCATTGCCATCCATAATGATAGCAATATGTTGAGGTTTTTCTATTAATTGGTCTTGCGCTTGTAATGAACGAAAAAAATTAAACACTAAATAGCGAGTAATTCAGATTCTTTTAACTGAAGAAGCTTATCAATTTCTGCGATAAATTTATCTGTAATTTTTTGAACATCATCTTGCGATCTTCTTTCATCATCCTCGCTGATTTCTTTTTCTTTGAGGGATTTTTTTAAGGAATCATTTGCATCGCGTCTAATATTTCTAATTGCCACTTTTGCTGATTCAGCTTCTGTACGCACTACTTTTATAAGATCTTTTCTTCGCTCTTCAGTAAGTATTGGCATTGGAACACGAATGAGATCTCCAGATGTCGCAGGATTCAATCCAAGATCGCTATCGCGAATTGCTTTCTCAACTTTAGCAACCATACTTTTTTCATAAGGCTGGACATTAATTGTTTTTGCATCTCCTAAATTAACGCCAGCAACCTGATTTATTGGAACCATCGATCCATAATAATCAACAAGGATGTGATCAAGAAGCCCTGTATGTGCTCTGCCCGTTCTAATTTTTGCAAGATCAGACTTAAAAGAGTCTAATGATTTTTGCATTTTTTCATTTACATTTATTTTGATTTCTTCAGTCATTACAGTCCTCTTTAATCAATGAACATTAGGCATTACAAGTGTGCCTTCATTTTGTCCTAATAAGATATTTTTAAGTGCTCCGGATTTGAATATATTAAATACTGCAATAGGTAGTTGTTGGTCCCGACACAAAGTAAGCGCTGTAGCATCCATTACCTTTAAATCTTTTTGAATGGCTTCATCAAAACTTACAACCTCATAACGCTTTGCTTTTGGATTTTTTTTTGGATCTTCTGAATAAATACCATCTACTTTAGTGGCTTTAATCATAATATCTGCATTCATTTCAACCCCGCGCAAAGCTGCTGCAGTATCGGTTGTAAAGAAAGGATTGCCAGTTCCGGCAGCAAAAATAACCACCTTGCCTTCTTCTAAATAACGAATTGCCTTACCTCTGATGTAAGGCTCAACCACCTGCTCAATATTGAGCGCTGATTGAACGCGAGCTACGATACCAACATGCTTCATTGCATCCTGAAGGGCCAAAGCATTCATGACGGTTGCCATCATACCCATATAGTCAGCAGTTGCCCTATCCATACCTGCAGCACCTAAAGCAACCCCTCTAAATATATTGCCACCGCCAATCACAATACCTATTTGAACATTTAAATCGAGCCCCTCTTTGATTTCATGTACAACATTTGAAATGGTATGTTGATTAATACCAAAGGGGTCGTCACCCATAAGAGCTTCACCTGAAATTTTTAACAAAACTCTTTTGTACGCGGATCGTGTCATAATTTTTGTTAAAGTTTAACGTATTTTTAAATTAGAAGACATAAAAAAAGGATTGTATAAATCATACAATCCTTTATAAGTTCTTCTTACTGAATTAAACCTTTGCTGCTGCTGCGACCTCTGCAGCATAATCCACAACTGCTTTTTCTATGCCTTCGCCTACAGAATAAATGGCAAATGCGTTAATTGTCGCATTATTGGTTTTTAACAGCTGCTCAATAGTTACTTTATCGTCTTTCACGAAAGGTTGATTTAATAACGTAACTTCTTTAAGGAATTTTTGAACTGTACCTTCTGCAATTTTTTCAAGCATAGCTTCAGGCTTGCCCGCTTCTTTTGCTTTTTCAATCGCAACTCGTTTTTCTACCTCAATCAAATGAGCATCAATACCTGATGCATTAAGCGCTTTAGGTTTATTTGCGGCAATATGCATCGCTAAATCTTTTCCTAAAGTATCGTTACCCCCTTGGAGATCGAGAAGAACGCCAATTCTCCCGCTATGAACATAACTAACTATTTGACCAGTGGTTTGATATCGAATAAATCGACGTGGTGTAATATTTTCTCCAATTTTTCCAACAAGCTGCGCTCTCATTTCTTCAGCATTACCTGACGACATTGTTAAGTTCGCCAAAGCCTCAATATTAATTGGATTTTTTTCATTAATAGCACTTACAAGATCATGTGCGTATTTTAAAAAGTCTTCATTTTTGGCACAAAAATCTGTTTCCGAGTTCACCTCAAGAAGCGTTCCTGTTTTACCGTCTTTAGCTACAAAAGCTAT
>DATCVG010000027.1:0-2678 GCA_036567085.1 Candidatus Methylopumilus sp. | reverse complement strand
AATAGCGTAAAATCCGCCCCTTTCTTAAAGAAAATTTTTAACTAATTGAAGAGTGTAAATTATGGTAATTATTCGACTTTCTAGAGGCGGTTCAAAAAAGACCCCTTTTTACAATGTAGTGGTGGCAGATTCAAGAAATCGCCGCGACGGACGCTTTATTGAGCGTATTGGTTTTTATAATCCAATGGCTAAAATTGGCACCGAAGCGCTTCGTATTGATAACGAACGTGTCACGCATTGGAAAGGCCATGGCGCACTTCTTTCAGACTCAGTGAATCGATTAGTGAAACTTCATCTAAAAGGCCCAGAAGCAATTGTAGCTTTAAAGAAAAAAGATGCAGACAAAGTAGAAGCTAGAAAAGCTAAAGAAGCAGCTAAAAAAGCTGAAGAATTAAAAGCAGCGATGGACGCTAAAGAAGCAGAAGATAAAGCGAAAGCAGCTGAGGCTGAAGCCGCAGCAGCAGCACCTGCTCCAGAAGCAGCACCGATTGAGGCAACCGCAGAAGCGGCCCCAGTAGAAGTAGCAGCTCCTGAGGTAACACCAGAAGCAGCACCAGCTGAGGTGACAGAACCACCAGCTGAAAGCGCTTAATGTTTTGATTCACTTGTTGATGCAAGTGATATGAGTGAGGTAGAAAGATTTATCATGGCACGCATCAGTGGGCCATATGGTGTTAAAGGTTGGATTAAGATTCAGCCCTTCACGTTAGATATCCATCAACTTCTCAATAAAAAAGAATGGCTTATCGGAGATGAAAAATCTTCGATTAGCTACCCGATCGAAACATCAAAAATACACGGCAATACGATTGTGGCTAAGCTTTTGAATGTGGATGATCGAGACGCGGCATTTGGGTTAAAGAATAAAACGATCTTAGTACCCAAACATGAGTTACCCGCTTTAGAAAAAGGCGAATATTACTGGAATGATTTGATGGGCCATGAAGTCATCAATCTACAGAAAGAACATTTAGGTGTCGTTCAAACTTTTCTGGAAACGGGAGCGAATGATGTCTTAGTCGTAAAAGGCGACAAAGAATATTTAATCCCTTTTATTCCGCATGTGATTGTCAATGTGGATATGGTGAAAAAAGAAATTGAAGTCGACTGGGATAAAGATTTTTAAATGAAATCCTTGTCTTTTGATGTGGTGACACTTTTTCCTGAGATGTTTCAAGCATTAAAGGATTTTGGCATTACCTCTCGTGCATTTCATGAAGCGTTTGTTGATCTAACTTTATGGAATCCTAGAGATTTCACAAACGATGCACATCGTACTGTGGATGATAGGCCCTATGGCGGCGGCCCTGGCATGCTGATGATGATTGAGCCTTTAAAGAAGGCCATCGACGCTGCTAAAAAAGCGCAAATGAATAAAGGCATTCAAGATGTCCGAGTGATTCATTTATCCCCAAGAGGATTACCACTCACACATCAAAAAGTGATGGAACTGTCAAAAGCTTCAGGACTCATTTTTATCGCGAGTCGTTATGAGGGGGTAGATGAGAGGCTGATTGAAAGTAGTGTCGATGAAGAAATTTCAATTGGCGACTACGTATTAAGTGGCGGGGAATTACCTACCATGGTGGTGATGGATGCCATTATTAGGCAACTTCCAGGCGTGTTAGGAGATGATAATTCGGCTATTGAGGATTCGTTTGTGAATGGCTTACTTGATTGCCCTCACTATACGAGACCGGAAGTGTATGAAGGATCTAAGGTGCCAGATGTATTATTATCGGGTAACCATGCTAGAATTAGCGCCTGGCGATTACAGCAATCGTTAGCGTTAACCAAGGTCAGACGACCTGATTTGTTGGCCGCAAGGCTGTTGACTAAAGAAGAGACTCGGCTGCTTGAATCAATAGATAAGCAGGAACAAGACTCTATATAACTAAAAGGAACGGATTATGGCAGATATTATTCAATTATTAGAGCAAGAAGAAATTGCTCGTCTAGGTAAAACCATCCCTAACTTTGCACCAGGCGACACAGTCGTAGTCGGTGTAAACGTGGTCGAAGGTACAAGAAAACGTGTGCAGCTTTACGAAGGTGTTGTGATTTCAAAAAGAAATCGCGGTCTTAATTCAGCTTTCACGGTTCGTAAAATTTCATCCGGTGAAGGTGTTGAGCGTACATTCCAAACATATTCTCCACTTATCGCATCAATCGAATTAAAACGTCGCGGCGATGTTCGCCGTGCAAAACTTTATTATTTACGTGAACGTTCAGGCAAATCTGCTCGTATCCGTGAAAAATTAGATGCGCGTGAAAAGGAAATTATTCAAGACATTCCAAAAACAGAACCACCGAAGGCGGCAGCGCCTGAAGCGGCTCCTGATAAGGCAGCTGAGTAATTTAAAAAGCCCCGCTAAAGCGGGGCTTTTTTATTTGTGTTAATCTTTTTGTATGGTGAAGAAAACACGAGAGCCTGTTGTAATATCTGATGATGAAAAAAAAGTGATCGATCAATTCATTGATCATTTATGGCTTGAAGATGGTTTAGCTAAAAATACTTTAGAAAGCTATCGTTTTGATTTAATGAAATTCTCAGAATTTTTAAATCGCGATATCAAAAAAATATTATTAGAAGCTCATCAAAGCGACATTCAAGCTTATCTTGCGAATAAATTTAGCCATGTAAAAGCGAGAAGCATTTCAAGATTGATCGCAACACT
>DATCVG010000026.1:0-2934 GCA_036567085.1 Candidatus Methylopumilus sp. | reverse complement strand
AAACCTAGCTTCAATAGATCAGGTAGCGATAAAAAAACTTTTGGTGATAAAAAATCATTTGGCGATAGAAAATCTTCCGACAGAAAAACAAGTGATCGAAAACCGGCTGCCAAACGTGAATCTACACCAAAAACTTTTGCTAAAAAACCTTCTAGTATCCGAACGTTTAGAGCATCTGATTCAAAGCCAGAGTCATCAAAACATAAAGCACGCGTTTAAATAATTACTGATTTCGCATGAAGTCGGCGATAGGATAAAGCGCATTCAAAATCGCTTTTATTTTTACTTCTTTCATTTTTAAATTAGATTGATATTTTAATGAGAGATGAAACTTTTTGCGCTCTTGATCTCGCCTCATCTAGATTATCTGCAGAAGCCAATGCAACACCCATACGACGACGTTTAAATGAAGTAGGTTTTCCAAATAATCGCAAATCTGATTCTGGAATCGTTAGCGCTTTGTCTATATTTTCAAAAAGGATCCCATCTGCATCGTAATTGCCATAAATAACAGCGCTCGCAGAAGGACGATTTAGAGATGTATTTACAGGTAATCCTAAAATCGCACGTGCATGTAATTCAAATTCATTCTGACGTTGGCTCGCCATGGTAACCATTCCAGTGTCATGTGGCCTTGGGCTTACTTCTGAAAACCACACTTGATCATGTTTCACAAAAAGCTCGACACCAAACAAACCTAAACCTCCTAGGGCATCCGTAATTTTTTTAGCAATCTCGCGTGCTTTTGTCAATGCCACTTCATGCATAGGTTGTGGCTGCCAACTTTCCACATAGTCACCTTGCTCTTGTTTGTGTCCAATAGGCTCACAGAAATAAGTTTCAATGTCACCTTTTTCATTTTTGGCACGGACGGTAAGCAATGTAATTTCATAATCAAAATCAATTTGACCTTCGACAATCACGACACCTTTATTAACCCGTCCAGCGGAGGCTGCATAATCCCAAGCGTCTTTGACTTTTGAAGCGTCAGTTATACGAGATTGACCTTTGCCAGATGAAGACATGGTCGGCTTCACAAAACATGGATAACCAATACCACTATCAATTGCTTTTTGTAATTCGTCTAAATTTTTAGCGAACGCAAAAGGAGATGTTGGAAGTTTTAATTGGTTAGCCGCTAAATCACGAATGCCCTCACGATTCATGGTGAGCTGAACAGCTTTAACTGTAGGAATTACAATCGCATCCCCACTTTTTTCAATTTGAGCTAAAACATCAGTATTGATCGCTTCAATTTCAGGCACGATGTAATGCGGTTTTTCTGATTTAACTAAATTAAGGAGTGCTTCACTATTCGTCATATCAATGACATACGATCTGTGGGCTACTTGATGACCTGGTGCGTCTTTATATCGATCTACCGCAATCACTTCTATACCTAAACGCTGCAAAGCAATAATCACTTCTTTACCGAGTTCGCCGCTTCCGAGAAGCATGACACGTATGGCATGCGGCGTTAAAGGAGTACCAATCTTCATAATTAAAATCATATCATGAGGAAAGGTATCCGATTAATTTCTTACTAAAAAAAGTAATCTAAAAAAGAGTTGCTTAAAAATTCTAATTTTTAATGACGCCAGTTTTAATGGCATAGCGAATGAGTTCCACGGCAGTATTGATATTTAATTTTTGTTTAATCATGGTCTGATAATTCGATACCGTTTTGGAGCTTATATTAAGTGTTGCCGCAATCACATCAATCTCAAGTCCTTCTGCTAATAATCGAAAGATTTCAAACTCACGTGCAGAAAGTTCATCAATCGGATCTTCTGTCCCTGAAGTCGATTGCATAGCCATCTTTTTAGCAATCTCATCACTTAAGAAGATCTCGCCTCTCGCAACCATTTGAATAGATTTCACGAGATCATCGCCCAGCGTATTTTTAATAAGATAGCCCTTCGCTCCCAATTTTAATGCCTGATTCGCAAATGATAAATCCTCATGCATAGATAATACTAAAATCCGGGCACGCTCATGACGCATCAAAATACGTCGTATCGACTCCAATCCACCCATCCCTGGCATGGATAAATCCATCACCATCACATCAGGCTTTAATTCTCCAAACATCTTGTACGCTTTCTCCCCGCTCTCCGCTTCGCCGATCACTTCAAATAAAGTTTCTTGCTCGAGAAGACGTCTTACACCAGCTCTGACCACTGCATGATCATCTACTAAAACAATCGTCACTTTTGGACTCATTTATTTTGGTATTCTTTTTAAAGGTAGTTGAATGTCAAGACTCACTCCTTGATGCACTTCACTCTTAATTTTTATAGAGCCATTCACTTCATGAATGCGCTCACGCATGCCAGATAAGCCAAAGCCATCTCGATGTGATTTCTTGAATCCCACTCCATCGTCTTGCACATGTATATTAAGCATTTTGGAAGATACATTTTTTTTGAAAAACTGAATCTTTATATCTACATGTTTAGCTTTCGCGTGTCTAGAAATATTGGTTAAACATTCTTGAATAATACGATAGGTCGTAATAGAGAGGGTCTCAGTGATCCTTGGTAAACCTTTTAGATCAACTTGATAGTCTAGCCTAATTTTAGGATGTCTTAATTTCCACGAACGAATTAAGTCAATCAAACCTTCTTCTAAACCTAACTCATTTAATACCCCTAGTTTTAATTGATTAAGCATGCCGGCCACAAGGTTCATGAGATGCTTCGATAGATCAGAAATAGCATGTGCTGATGGTTTAATCTTTGGGTATTCTTTAGTGGCTAAATTTTTTAACACAGCCGCATCAGCCTGAATAGCTGTTAAAGATTGTCCAAATTCATCATGGAGATCGCGCGCTAAACTTTTTTTCTCTTCCTCTTGAACACGAATTAATTTTTGTGAGAGCTTATGGTTTTGTTCAACACTTAATCTTAAAGTTTTCACCATATGATTAAATTT
>DATCVG010000025.1:0-61103 GCA_036567085.1 Candidatus Methylopumilus sp. | reverse complement strand
CCATAATGCACTTAAAAAAGCGATAAAGAAAAAACTCACCCACAGGTTATTTAATATCGAACCATGATGCTTCGATGAAGTTTTATTCTGATAAGGTTGATTGATTTTTATAATGACTCACCCGGAACGAATTACTAGATTTTATAGATGTATGAAAATTATAAGGCTAAGAAATCTATTTTTGAAAACTAATTCATCGCTTTAATTGGTCGGAGCGGTGAGATTCGAACTCACGACCCCTTGCACCCCATGCAAGTACGCTACCAGGCTGCGCTACGCCCCGAAAACTAAAACAATGATGAATTACTTTTTAAGTAGCTCGATAATACTGAGCAATTCGTCTTTAATCGATTTGATATTAAGACCAGCAAGAGAATTGGATTGGTTGAGATTTTCTAAAGGCAATTCAACTTGACCCTGCTTGGTCACTTGAAATTCTCTAGGAGGCTCAGCTTGCTTTACTTCCTTAACAAAATTTTTATCTTTAAGTCGCTGTTTAGCCCCTTGAATTGTAAAGCCTTCATCATGAAGGAGCTCTCTAATTTTACGAATGAGAAGCACTTCAGGTAATTGATAATAACGTCGATTGCCGCGTCGTTTGATGTCTTTGAGTTGATCAAACTCCTGCTCCCAATATCGAAGCACATGTGCCTTGACGAGACAAAGCTCACTTACCTCTCCGATTGCAAAATATCTCTTAGAAGGTATTTCAGGTAAGACGGGGGATTTAAGCTTTCTTTCCAGAGTAGTTCTCTTCTACATTGCTTTTTAGTTTTTGACTTGCGTGAAAAGTCACTACACGTCTTGCTTTGATAGGGATCTCTTCGCCCGTTTTAGGATTGCGACCTGGTCTTTCTGATTTTTTTCTTAATTCAAAATTACCAAAACCAGATAATTTGATAGTGTCGCCATTTTCAAGTGCAATTCGAATTTCTTCAAAAAAGGCTTCTACCATATCTTTGGCTTCACGCTTATTTAAACCTACACGGTCAAATAGTATTTCTGATAAATCTGCTTTAGTTAATGTCATAACGGCCTACTTTTAAATCGGTATTAAATATGGGATTAGTTGCGGAGCGTTGCACCAAATTGTTTTTCAAGTAATTCAACGATTTTTGATACAGAAAAATCAGCTTCACTATCAACTAAGGTCTTTGAAGTATCCTGCATAAGTATCAGAAATGCAACACTTTTTTTATTTTCGGCGATGCCTTTTCCTTGGTAAAGATCGAATAGAGCTATATGATTTAAGAACGGAATTTTAGCCTTATTTACCGCATCTAAAATCGAATCCACCTCGACTGAGTCGTCCACCACGACAGCAATATCACGTCTTATCGGGAGAAATTTTGAGATTTCTTCGTATTTAAATATCTTGTCTTCTAAAAGCCTCTCTATTTTTAACTCAAAAATAAAGGGGGCTTTAGGGAAGGAAAAATGTTGCTGCCATTTTGGATGTAATTTACCCACCCAACCTATCGACTGAGCGTCCAAAATGACCTCTGCTGATTGTCCTGGATGAAGCGCTGATGGAGTTTTATCACTTTTTTTAAATGTGAGCACTTTAGATGTTAAAGCTTCAACATGTGCTTTTATGTCATAAAAGTCAATATCGCGAATTTTTTCAGCCCACTGCTCAGGCATAAAACTACCGTAACTTAGTCCTGATATGACTTCGGTCTCAATAAAATCTTTTTTTAAACCATGAAAGGTTTGAGCAATTTCAAAAATATTTAAACGCGATACTTGGCGATTTAAATTGTAAGTTAAAACTTCAAGGTGACTACCCCATAAAGATGATCGCATCGTCGACATCTGACTTGCAATTGGATTCTGTAATTGAATCGGATTGGTATTTCCGTGTAATGATTTCTCAACCTCATCCTCAATAAAGCTATAAGTCACTACCTCATAAAAACCTCGAGATGTGAGTGCTTCTTTAAGGTCACGATGATAAGTACCCGATGTAGGTAACATCGCTTGATGGCTCAGGGGGTGATGGGAAGGAATTTTATCGTAGCCATATAATCGTACAACCTCCTCAATTAGATCCTCTTCAATCGCAATATCAAAACGATAAGAAGGTGGTGTAACTTTAAATCCTTCGATTGTTTTATTGACTTCAAAACCTAATTGTATAAATATTCGCTCAACATCTTGGCTAGGAACTTCAATACCTAAGATAGCATTTAATTTTTTAAGTCTTAGATGAATTTCATTACGCTTTGGTAACGCATTTAAAACTTCTGTAATCTCTCCTGCTTCTCCACCACAGTATTCAATAATAAGAGATGTTGCACGTTCTAGTGCATGTCGTGTATTGGAAAAATCTACACCGCGTTCAAAACGATAAGATGAGTCTGTAGATAAGTTATATGCTCTCGCTTTACCAGCAATCACAATGGGATCAAAAAAAGCACTTTCCAAGAAAATAGTTTGAGTATTATCAGTCACTGATGAAGGCATCCCACCCATCACCCCTGCAAATGCAATTGCACCTGAGTGATCTGCAATCACTAAATCTTTTTTTGATAATTTAATTTTTGTATCATTAAGAAGATGTATCGGCTCTTCAGGCTTTGCGAATCTAACCACGATATCACCTTGTAATTTTTCATAGTCAAATGCATGCAGTGGCTGTCCAATTTCAAGCAACACATAATTCGTAATATCGACAATAGGACTGATAGATTTAATATTGGAACGCTCAAGTCTTGACGTCATCCATTCAGGCAACGATTTTGTGTTATCTACATTTTTAATGATGCGACCACAATAACGCGGACATGCTGCTTTTTCTTCAACGATTACATTTTTCTTATCGCTTTGCTTGATTAGATTAACATCATAATGGATAGGAGAAAGTGAAGACGCAGTAATAGCTGCCACTTCTCGAGCTATACCCCAAACACTTAAACAATCACTTCGATTAGGTGTTAATTTTAATGTTGTAATTTGATCATTAAGATCAAGCGCCACTCTTAAATCTGTACCGTTTTTTAAATCATGGTTGAGCTCTAGAATGCCATCAGCTTCTTCAGCTAATCCTAATTCCTTCAATGAGCACAGCATACCGAAGGATTCAACTCCTCGTACTTTTGCTTCTTTGATATCAATCGAGGGTAATTTAGCGCCTACTAAAGCACATGCTACTTTAATACCTTGTCTCGCATTAGATGCACCACAAACAATTTGTAATGACTTTTCACCGATATTGACATCACATACTTGAAGTCGATCTGCATCAGGGTGTTTTTTAATAGCTACAATCTCACCAACTACAACATGGCTAAAAGATGCTCCTAGAGGATGAGAATCATCAACATCTAATCCTGCCATAATCATGACGTGGTTAAGCGCATCACTATCGAGTGATGTATGAAGGTATGACCTTAACCAGTTTTCAGAAAATTGCATATTAAAATGTCTTTAAATAAATTGCTGAAGAAAGCGTAAATCGTTATTAAAAAAGTGGCGTAAATCTTGAACGCCATAACGCAACATAGTTAAACGTTCTATACCTAAGCCAAAAGCAAAGCCTTGGTATTGATTTGAATCGATACCCACATGTTTGAATACTTCTGGGTGAACCATGCCGCAGCCGCCAATCTCGAGCCAACCGCCCTTCCAGCTCATATCTATTTCAGCTGAGGGTTCTGTGAAAGGAAAGTACGAAGGTCTGAAGCGCACTTTTAAATCTTTATTCTCAAAAAAGTTTTGAAGAAAATCTTCGATGATACCTTTAAGATCTGCAAAACTTACTTGTTGATCAACCCATAAACCTTCCACTTGATGAAACATTGGTGAGTGGGTTGCATCTGAATCAACACGATAAACACGACCTGGTGAAATAATTTTGAGTGGTGGTTTATTTTTTTCTAAATGACGAATTTGCACAGGGGATGTGTGCGTTCTTAATACATAAGATTCATTGATATAAAATGTGTCATGCATCGCACGCGCTGGGTGTGATTCTGGAATATTAAGTGCGGTGAAATTATAAAAATCTGATTCAATTTGTGGGCCATGTGCCACTGAGAATCCGATGGAATGAAAAAGTGATTCAACGCGATGAAGTGTTTGTGTGACAGGATGTAAACTACCTTGATCCTCTTTTCGTGAGGGTAAAGTCACATCCAACGATTCTTCAGCAAGTTGTTTTGCTTGCGAGGCATAAAGAATAGCTTCACGTCTTTTTTCTAATGCTTCTTCAACGCCCTGCTTAACAACATTAATTTCAGCGCCTACTTTAGGTCTATCTTCTGCGGATAATTTACCTAATGATTTGAGTGCTTCTGTTAAAACGCCACTTTTACCTAAGTATTTAGCTTTAGCCTGATCAAGATCGGTCACAGTCTGACACTGATCAAAATCTTCATAGGCTTCTTTTAAGGTGTGTTGGAGATTATTCATTGACTATCATTTTAATAAAAAAAAGGAGGCTAGAAGCCTCCTTTTCAAAATTAATATTTTTTATGCTGCTCCTGAACCAGATTTAGCGATTTCGACGAACTTAGCAAAAGCTGCTTTATCGAATACTGCCATATCTGCTAATACCTTACGATCTACTTCGATCGAAGCTTTCTTAAGGCCATTCATGAAACGGCTATATGTAAGCCCACACTCACGAGCTGCTGCATTAATACGCGCAATCCATAATGATCTAAATTGACGTTTTTTCTGACGACGGTCACGGTATGCGTACTGACCGGCCTTCATCACAGCTTGTTTAGCTATGCGGTATACATTTTTACGACGTCCGCGATAACCTTTAGCAAGCGCTAAAACTTTTTTATGTTTTGCTCTAGCGGTGACACCACGTTTTACTCTAGGCATATTATTCTCCTTATTGAGTTGGCATCATCGCGCGAACGCGTTTGATATCGGTTGCTGAAATGAGGACAGTGCCTCTAAGATTACGTTTTTGTTTCGTTGTCTTTTTGGTCAAGATATGACGTAAATGAGAACGCGTTCTCTTTACCATACCACTTCCTAAAAACTTGAAGCGCTTTTTTGCGCCACTTTTTGTTTTCATTTTTGGCATTTTAATCTCCTTTAGAGTATTGAGAGTGCTTAGGCATGCCGTTTAAGCCGTATCACTCAGAAACTTTTGCTTCTTTGGTTTTTGCTTTGGCTTTTTTTTGCGGAGCCAAAACCATCACCATTTGTCGACCTTCCATTTTTGGAAATTGTTCGACGACTGCGTATTCCATTAAATCTTGCTCAACACGTTTTAGAATTGCTAATCCATATTCTTGATGTGTTATTTCTCGACCTCTAAAACGTAAGGTGATTTTCGCCTTATCGCCATCGGTAAGGAATCCAATGAGGTTTCGTATTTTGATGTTGTAATCACCGTCATCAGTGCCTGGTCTAAACTTCACTTCTTTAATCTTGACCTGCTTTTGTTTTAAGCGGGTTTCGTGTTGCTTTTTACTTTCTGCATATTTAAACTTACCGTAATCGAGTAATCGACATACGGGGGGTTGGGCTTGTGGAGCAATTTCCACTAAATCAATATCTATCTCTTCTGCTTTTGCAAACGCCTCAGCTAGTGTCACTATGCCAAGCGCTTCGCCGTTTAAGCCAATTAATCGAATTTCTGGAGCTGTAATATCCCCGTTAATTCTGACTTCTTTTTCTTGAGCGATAACAAATCCCCTGTAAATATAAAAGAAAAACCGCGCTACCTTGTGACTAGACTTTAGTTTGAACTTCCTGATTTAGTCGATCAATCAATGACTTAATCGACATAGATCCTAAGTCTTCGCCTTTTCGGGTTCGCACGGCAACTTGCCCAGCTTCCATTTCCTTTTCTCCTACTATTAAGAGATAAGGAATCTTTTGTAAGCTATGTTCGCGTATTTTATAGGTTATTTTCTCATTTCTCAAGTCAGAATCGCATCGGATGTGGTTTTTCTTGAGTTCATCCATGACTTTTGAGGCATAGTCTGCATGGGCATCGGCAATATTGAGGATAACCGCTTGAGTAGGGGCAAGCCAGAGGGGCATGGCACCCGAGTAATGCTCAATCAGAATCCCAATAAAACGCTCCATAGAGCCTACAATGGCTCGATGTAACATCACGGGATGCTTACGGCTATTATCTTCTGTGACATATTCAGCACCGAGACGCTCAGGTAAATTAAAATCGAGCTGGATCGTACCGCACTGCCAAAGACGACTTAAACTGTCTTTTAGGGTAAATTCGATCTTTGGGCCGTAAAAAGCCCCTTCGCCGGGCTGAAGGTCGAATTCGAGCTTATTTTCTTCTAAAGCAGCTTTAAGGGCAGTTTCTGCCTTGTCCCATATCTCATCAGTACCCACGCGTTTTTCAGGGCGAGTGGATAGTTTCACTAAAACATCCTTAAATCCAAAGTCCTCGTAAGCCTTAAAGAGCATGACAATGAATTGAGCTACTTCATCTTTAATTTGTTCTTCGGTACAAAAAATATGGGCATCATCTTGAGTAAACCCTCTTACGCGCATTAACCCATGAAGCGATCCTGAAGGTTCGTTGCGGTGACATGAACCAAATTCCGCAAGTCTTAAAGGTAATTCACGATAGCTGTGTAGGGCATTATTAAAGATTTGAATATGGCCAGGGCAGTTCATAGGCTTCACTGCATAATCTCTATTTTCAGATGAAGTTGTAAACATGTTGTCGCGATAATTTTGCCAATGTCCAGATTTTTCCCACAAAGTCTTATCCATGACCGTGGGTGTTTTAACTTCTTGATACCCAAAATCCAAGAACATCTTTCGCATGTAATGTTCAACTTCTTGCCAAATCGACCATCCCTTAGGATGCCAAAACACCATGCCAGGCGCTTCATCTTGCATATGAAATAAATCGAGTTGCTTACCTAATTTACGATGATCTCTTTTTTCAGCTTCTTCTAACATGAAGAGATGATTTTGTAAGTCTTCTTTAGTTGTCCATGCTGTACCGTAGATTCTTTGTAGCATTTCATTTTTAGAATCACCGCGCCAATAAGCACCTGCTACTTTCATCAATTTAAATACTTTTAATTTTCCAGTCGATGGCACATGAGGACCGCGACAGAGATCTGTGAATTCGCCTTCGGAATATAAAGAGACTTCTTGATCTGCAGGAATCGATTCAATAATTTCAGCCTTGTAATTTTCTTTGATTGATTTGAAATATTCCACTGCGTCATTACGTGGCAATACTTTTCTTGTGATCGGTAAATCGCGACTAGCAATTTCCGTCATCTTCTTTTCAATTTTTTCTAAATCTTCTGGTGTGAAAGGTCGCGAATACGAAAAGTCATAATAAAACCCATGTTCAATCACAGGGCCAATCGTCACTTGTGCGTCTGGAAATAATTCTTTAACAGCGTATGCCAAAAGATGAGCTGTTGAATGACGAATCACTTCAAGCCCCTCAGAATTTTTGTCGGTGATGATTGCAAGATCACTATCTTCACGAATGACAAATGAAAGATCGACTAACTGATCATTGACTCGACCAGCAAGGGCTGCTCGGGCTAATCCTGCACCAATATTTTGTGCAACATCTGCAACAGTAATGTCACTTTCAAATTGTCGCTTAGATCCGTCTGGTAATCTTATTTCAGGCATAGTTGAATCAAGTTATTAAGAATTGCATCATTTTATAAGCTTTTCTCTATTCTTGATAGCTTGAGCCATGAGGCAAAAAAATTGGTAGGCGCGATTGGAATCGAACCAACGACCCCCACCATGTCAAGGTGGTGCTCTAACCAGCTGAGCTACGCGCCTAAAGAATTTAGGAGTTTGGATTCTATCCTATTGAAGAACCCTAATCAATCATCGCTTTGTAGCCGTATGTATAATCAGGATACTTTAATGTGAATCCAGTTTGGTTCAATAAAACAGATCGTAATTGCTTCCCCCCTTCCACAATAGGTATCTCAATGGTATCTGTGCTTAGTTTGAGATATTTTCTAATCCACGTTAATACATCATATTGTTTAGTAGGTTCGCCATCTGTCACAAGATAAAGTGATTCGATAGATTCTTGTCTCACAATTTTATTCATGAGAAAAACAATAAAGCGTGCAGCATCTTCCTCGTGAATTCGGTTAGACCAATTATTGGTTGCAGGCCAATTGCCAGGATTACTCTGCGCTAATTGAATCATGCGGGTTCGAGTGGGGCCGTATATTCCAGATAAACGCAATATAGTGGCCTTTTCTTTTAATTGACGCGCAATCGTTTCAGCTTCCATTAACGCTTCACCTCCGTAATCAGAAGGTTGAGCAACATCAAACTCACTTAAGATCTTTGTTGTTTTTTGTCCATAAACTCTCGTGCTTGAAACAAAGAAAAGATGCTTAAAGTGATCGAGATCTAAAATAGCTTTGTAAGTTTTTTTTAAGCCAACCACATAATGATCTTGATAGCTCTCAACAGATTGTGCATCTGCAGAAACTGCATAGATTATGATTTCAGGATTTATTGATTTAATAGTATCAATAGTTTCAGTTTTTAAAATATCCACCTGATGCATTTCAATGGAAGGGGGTGATTTTTTTAAACTTCGACTAAATCCATACAGTTTAAAAATATGGCAATCAATATTTTTAGCAACCGAAAAGCCAAGTTGACCGCAGCCTACAATTAATACTTTAGTAGATTTTATTTCCAAAGCGTTTTAAGAATAAATCCAGGAAAAGAAAAAACTAAAAACAAAAAGAAAGTCACTGTATAAAATTCCCAATCTTGCGGGTGAATATGTCCTACTACTTTAAGTTCTGTAAATAGTGCAATACCGCCGGTCACAAAATATAAAATGACAACTTCAAGTAAAGCCCAAGAAAATGGTTTTTTATAAGAGGGGAATTTCTTAATAAAAAGAAAATCATTAAACATCCAAGGCACATTAGCCATGATGATAGTAATTAAGATGAGGATCCACTGAGTCATTTAATGAAGACTTAAAGCTATTGCTTGAGCAGTAGCATCCATAAATGAATGTGGCATTAAACCAATAACTAGAAGCGCTAATGCGTTAGCTGATAAGATCCATCGCATATCGATGGACACATCTAATTTATTTTTTAATTGTGGCTCATCAAAGTACATAAGTTTTACAATTCTCATGTAATAAAACATACCCACTAAAGCCATCATGACTGCATAGACCACAAAACTTGCAAAGCCTGCATCAAATGCTGCTTGAAGCACCATAAACTTTGCGTAAAAACCTATGGTAGGGGGTATGCCTGCCATGCTTAACATAGTGATTAACATAAGAAATGCATACCAAGGATTTCTTTTATTTAAACCTTTAAAATCTTCAAGCGTTTCACACTCAAAATTTTTCCGAGACATCATCATTAACACTGCAAAAGAAACTAAAGTCATAAACATATAGCTCACAACGTAAAATAAACTTGATGCGTAACCATTGAGTGTTCCACTCATGAATCCGAAAAGAGTAAAGCCAATATGAGAAATCGTTGAATATGCATACATACGCTTGATATTTGTTTGTGCAATCGCTATAACATTTCCGATACCGATAGAAAGAACCGCCATAATAAGTATCATTTGCTTCCAATCCACCATCATAGACTGAAGACCATCACCTAATATACGAACGGTAATTGCAAAAGCCGCTAATTTAGGCACTGAACTAATCAGCATAGCGATAGATGAGGGTGAGCCTTCATATACATCCGGCACCCACATTTGAAATGGCACTGCGCCTAATTTAAAAGCAAGGCCAGCAACTACAAAAACAAGGCCTAAGACAAGAATGGCATGGTCTGTGGGGTGATTTAACAATGCGATCGAAATCACATTTAAATCTAAGCTTGATGTCGCGCCATAAATCATCGACATACCATAAAGAAGAAGTCCTGATGCAAGAGCGCCTAATACAAAATATTTAATTGCGGACTCTGTCGCTTTTTGATTGTCACGATCAAGAGCTGTTAGAGAATATAAACATAAAGAGAGAAGCTCTAGACCCATATAAACGAGCAGCATATTATGACTTGAAATCATAATCATCATGCCAAGTAATGCAAATAGAACGAGTGAAAAATATTCACCACGATATAAATTACGATCTTTCATATAAGACCGACTATAGAAAAAAATCAGTGACGTTCCTAAATAACTCATCATCTTTAAAAGATCTGCTAAACCATCACGAACAAACATATTAGAAAAAGCAAATTCAGTTTCATGATTAAAATGTTGGCCAGTCAAATAAGCGCCGCCTAATAAGGCAAATTGAGATAGCGCAAAAATAATCCAGCGCATCGATGGCTTAATAAATAAATCTGTCATAAGCACAATCATTGCCATGGAAAGCACAAAAATTTCTGGCAAGATTAAAGAAAGATCAGATTGAATGAATGAATTCATTTATACATCCAGCGGTAATGATGTGACAGGTTTTATCAAATGCATGTACTCTAAAAATTGAACTGTTGTTGCATTTGTCATATCCGTAATTATCTTCGGATAAATGCCTATTAAAATAATAAGAAGTGCCAATACAGAAAGTATGAAAAATTCACGCCACGAGATATCTTTTAAAGCGCTGATTTTTTGATTGCGTGCTTCACCATAAAATACTCGCTTAACCATCCATAAAGAATAAGCTGCACCGAAAATTAAAGAGCTTGCAGCAATCAATGCAATCCAGAAATTATTCTGCATTGCACCCATAATAACCATAAATTCACCTACGAATCCTGAAGTCCCTGGCAGTCCACAGTTAGCCATAGCAAAAAATACTGCAAAGGCTCCAAAAGTTGGCATTGCGTGAATGACACCACCATAATCTGCAATCTGTCTTGTATGTAATCTATCGTATAAAACACCTACAGATAAAAACATCGCAGCTGAAATAAAACCATGAGAAATCATTTGAACATATGCGCCCTCAATGCCAATTGAATTAAACATAAATAAGCCTAACGTGACAAAGCCCATATGTGATATCGATGAATAAGCTATCAATTTTTTCATATCTTTTTGAACAATTGCAATCAGTGCAATATATAAAATAGCAATGAGTGATAGAGTCACCATAAACCCTTTTAAATAGATCGCAGCGTCAGGTGCGATTGGCATTGCAAATCGCATAAAGCTATATGCGCCTAATTTCAACATCACTGCTGCTAATACTACTGAACCTCCTGTCGGGGCTTCAACGTGAGCATCAGGTAGCCACGTATGTAAAGGCCACATTGGAATTTTGACTGCAAATGCCATAAACAAAGCAAGGAAGATAAAAATCTGAGGATAAAGACCAAGACCGGTATTATAAAAATTCACTATCTCAAATGAATGAGTATGTAAGTAGAGATAAATAAACGCTACCAACATTAATAAAGAACCTAAAACAGTATATAAAAAGAATTTAATCGTGGCATAAATGCGATTAGGCCCACCCCAAATACCAATCACCAAAAACATAGGGATAAGCATAGCTTCCCAAAAAATATAATAAAGCATGGCATCAAGCGCACTAAAAACACCAATCATAAGGCCTGACATGATCAAGAAAGCCGCCATGTATTGTGCAACACGGTCTTCTATAGATCGCCATGAAGCGATGACTACAATTAATGTAGTAAAGCTTGTTAAAAGAATTAAAGGTACAGCGAATCCATCTACACCTAAATGGTAGTTAATATGAAAAGCTGGAATCCAATGAAAAAATTCCTGGAACTGGAACTGTCCAAAAGAAAAATCAAAGGCCGTGTAAAGTGGGATCGTGATTAAAAATGAAATCACACTACTGATAAGTGAAAGCCATTTAGCTTGTGTATCGTTTACTTTTCCACTTAATAAAAGTATAAGTCCACCTAAAAAGATAGGCGTCCAAATTGAATAACTTAATATATGGGTTAAATTCATCTTATATTTTTATAAAGAAGGTTAAAAATAAAAATACACCTATCACCATCGCAAAAGCATAGTGATAAATATAACCCGATTGAATCACGCGTATTTTTTCTGCAAACTTACCGATAGATTTTGCTGTTCCATTGACAAGCCATCCATCAATAATTTTTACATCACCTATTTGCCAGAATCTTTCACCTAAAAAACGACTGCCAAAAGCAAAAAACTTTTCATTAAATGTATCAAATCCATATTTATTTTCTAATATGCGGCAAATCATTTGTGTTCGATTGAAAATAGCTTTGGGTAAATTTAAATTCACTTGGTAACAGTAATAAGCTAAGGCAACCCCACTTAAAGCAAATAAGAAAGGTAAACTCACTAGGCTGTGTAATGCCATACCAAAAGGTCCATGATAAATTTCATGGAAATGATGGCTTAAGTGTTCCATCGAAGGATGCGCTTTAATATCTAAGAAAATGCTTTTTGTAAAAAAGTTACCGAACAATATAGGCTCGATTGTCATATAGCCAATTACTAAAGACGGGATGGCAAGCAGTGCCAAAGGCAAAGTAATACTTAAAGGACTCTCGTGTGGGTTATCTTTTGCGCTCAAGCCATGATGGTGATCATCATGATGCACCAACTTCTGAAGACGCCATTTCTCTTTGCCATGAAATACTAGGAAATAAAGTCTAAACGAATAAAAAGCCGTTATAAAAACGCCTATCAATATAGCAAAATAAGCGAAGTGGCTTCCTGTGATATGGGAGAATTTCACAGCTTCAATCAAGCTATCTTTTGAATAGAATCCTGAAAATAATGGTGTGCCTATTAATGCTAAAGAGCCAATTAAAAAAGTAATCCATGTAATAGGCATATATTTTTTTAAATTGCCCATGTGTTGAATATTTTGATCATGATGCATACCTATAATGACTGAACCAGCGCCTAAGAAAAGCAAAGCTTTAAAGAATGCATGTGTCATTAAATGAAACATAGCCACTGAATAAGCTGAAGCACCGAGCGCTACTGTCATATAACCTAATTGTGAAAGTGTTGAATATGCAATAACACGCTTAATGTCATTTTGAATAATGCCTAATAAACCCATAAATAATGCGGTAATAGCACCAATGATCATGACAAAAGAAAGTGCAGTATCAGATAATTCAAATAAAGGTGATGCTCGTGTGACCATAAAAATACCTGCGGTGACCATCGTCGCAGCATGTATCAAGGCGGATATAGGTGTCGGTCCTTCCATTGAATCTGGAAGCCATACATGCAATGGCACTTGTGCAGATTTGCCCATAGCTCCAATAAATAACAAAATACATATGACTGTGACGACGGAAATAGGCTGTCCAAATAACTGCATCGTGTGGGCCGCTATAATCCCTGTGCTATTAAATACCGTCGCGTAATCGAGTGAGCCCGTCCAATAAAGAATTAAAGCAATACCTAAAATAAAACCAAAATCACCAACACGATTAACCAGAAAAGCTTTGAGATTTGCATAAATTGCAGTAGGTCTTTCAAACCAGAATCCAATAAGAAGATAAGACACAAGGCCTACTGCTTCCCATCCAAAAAAGAGCTGCATGAAATTATTACTCATAACTAACATCAACATTGAAAAAGTAAATAAGGAGATATAACTAAAGAATCTTCGGTAGCCTGGATCCCCTTTCATATAACCCATCGTATAAATGTGAACCATCAGCGATACAAAAGTTACAACAACCATCATCATGGCTGTTAAATTGTCAATTAAAAAACCAACCTCAAATTGATAATGTCCTGTAAGAAGCCACTGATAGATTGTCTGATTTAAAACTAACCCATTTGATGTTTCATTAAGCGTGAAACATGAAAGAACAAATGCAATAAAAACAGACAAAATAGTCATAGTTGATGCAAAAAATTCAGGTAATTTTCGACCTAAGATGCCTACGCAGAAAGACGCTATAAGAGGCAATAACGGAACTGCTAAATAGGAATAAATAGAATTCAAGCTATCACCCGTTAAGACGATTTAAATCGTCAACGTTAATAGAGCGAGTATTTCTAAAAATTAAAACGATAATAGCTAAGCCTATTGCTGACTCTGCAGCTGCAATCGTTAAAATAAAGAACACAAAAATTTGTCCTGCAATATCGTTTAAGTAATGAGAAAATGCAATAAAGTTAATATTCACGGCAAGCAACATCAGCTCAATCGACATAAGCAAAATAATAATATTTTTTCGGTTAAGAAAAATACCTACTACACTGATCGTAAATAAAATTGCAGCAAGGATAAGGTAATGAGATAAACCAATCATGTTCTTTCCTTCGCTTTGGGTTTTATATACTTTTCCTCTGATTTCATTCTAACTATTCGCACACGATCTTGACGCTTGACAGCTACCTGATCTGCAGGATTTGTTTTTTTGCTATCTTTACGATCGCGCAGTGTTAAAGCAATTGCTGAAACAATAGCAATAAGTAAGACAACAGAAGCAAGTTCAAACGGGAGCACGTAATTAGAATATAAAGTATTGCCTATCATTTCTGTATTCGAGGTATTTGAAATTGGCTCTGCAATAGGCGCTAGATTAAATGGTTTGGTTTTAAAGACCATCACCATTTCAACCATCATAAGGAGGCCTATAAATCCTGCCATAGGTAGGTAATCCCAGAAACCTTCTCTTAATTTATCTAGATTGATATCAAGCATCATTACCACAAATAGAAATAAGACCATCACAGCACCTACATAAACTAGTACCAATGCAATCGCTAAAAATTCAGCTTGCAATAAAAGCCATATGCCTGCGGCGTTAAAAAATGCTAATACTAAAGATAGTGCTGCTGTTACAGGATTCCTAGAGGTAATGACGCTCAATCCTGAAGCAATAAGCACGAAGGATAAAACATAAAATACGAAATCTTTAAATTCAATCATGATTTATCGAAACCTCTCATCTTGAGCACGGTCTTCTGCAATTTGTTTTTCATATTTGTCACCTACGGCAAGCAACATGTCTTTCGTATAAATTAAATCACCCCGAGACTCCCCGTGGTAATCAAAAATTCTTGTTTCAACAATAGAATCCACTGGACAAGATTCTTCACAGAAACCACAAAAGATACATTTAGTAAGATCAATGTCATAACGGGTCGTACGTCTTGTTTTATCTTCCCGTTCTTCGGATTCAATCGTAATTGCCATAGCAGGGCATACAGCTTCACATAATTTACAGGCAATACAACGCTCTTCACCATTTGCATAACGACGTAGCGCATGAAGGCCTCTAAAGCGATTAGATTGTGGCGTTCTTTCTTCCGGATACTGCACAGTAATCTTTCTTGCAAAAAAATAGCGGCCTGTAAGGAGCATGCCTTTAAGAAGCTCAATGAGCATTAGACTTGATAAGAATTGTTTGGTTTTTTTAATCATTTAGTGAAATAGATATCCCCATGAGGTTTGCATCATGCCACCAATAAATACTATCCATGCAATTGTAATTGGAATAAAAATTTTCCAGCCTAATCGCATAATTTGATCATATCGATAACGAGGGAATGTGGCTCGAAACCATAAGAAGCAAAATAGTAAAAATGCAACCTTAATTAAAAGCCATAAAAAGCCATCTGGAATAAATGGAATGGGAGATAACCATCCACCTAAGAACATTAAAGCTGCAAGCATCGAGACTAAAATCATATTCGCATATTCAGCTAAGAAAAAAACTGCGAATGCCATACCGGAATATTCCACATGAAATCCAGCCACAATTTCAGATTCGCCTTCAGCCACATCAAAAGGCGCTCGATTTGTTTCTGCTACAGCGCTGATAAAATAGATAATAAATAAAGGAAATAAAGGCCAGATATACCAATGCCAAAAACCTCCTTCTTGCCCTAAGACAATTTTTCCTAAATTTAAACTATTGGCACACATTAAAACGCCTACTAGCGTGAATCCCATGGCAATTTCATAAGACACAATCTGCGCCGCGGAACGTAGACTTCCTAAAAATGCATACTTAGAATTTGAAGCCCATCCTGCAATAATCACTCCATAAACTGCAATAGATGTCATAGCTAAAATATATAAAAGACTTGCATCAATATCTGCAATCACTAAATTAAGATCAAAAGGGATAACAGCCCAAGCAGCAAAAGCTGGTGCAATTGCTAAAATAGGTGCCAAGAAAAATAAAACTTTATTTGATGCTGTCGGGAGAATAATCTCTTTGAATAAAAGTTTTAAGGCATCAGCAATTGGCTGAAGTAATCCATAATATCCTACACGATTAGGTCCAATACGCACTTGCATGTATCCAATGACTTTTCTCTCAAAATATGTGAGATAAGCCACCGATATCATCAAAGGCAAAACGACAGCTACAATTTTTAAAAGTATCCATAATGTTTTTGCAATATCAGGCCACCAAGCTCCAAAGAAAGATGTCATCAAAGCATCCATCTTTAAGATGCACTCCTTAAAGTTATTTTTTTAACGGTAACATCACCATAAATATCAGACAGATTTGCCGTTTCATCGATACCGCTTGGTATATAAATAGATCCTTCTGGGATACTTACATCTTCTATCACAACAAGATTGATTGATTGATTACCTTGTGTAATATTAATTTTGTCATTTCCTTTAAGTCTTAATGACTTCATCTCTATCGGGTTTAGTTTCGCAAACGCTTTTGATTTTTGAATCGCTATTTGAAGAGATGAAGCTCTTCTTACAATAGGATCCACACGATATTGATGTATTTCGCCAATGCGCGAGAATTGCTTAGGCTTCGTGGTAGATATTTTGTAATTATTTGAAATATCAATTGCATTAGAAAGTTCTTTTGAAATGAATTGATTTTTAGATTTCATATGCTCTTCTTTGACATCTAAACTCGATTCGTAATCAAATCCCTTTAAGTTAAGATGATTGGCTAATACCCTTAATACTTTCCAGGCTGGTCTCGATTGACCTAAAGATTGCGTCACAGCAGCATAACTTTGTACTCGGCCTTCCATGTTAATAATCGTACCGGACGATTCTGTAAATGGTGAGACTGGTAAAAGTACATCTACATTTTTAAGATATTTCGAATTGTAAGAACTTAGTGCCACAGTGAAGTCTGAAGAAGTAATTGCATCTTGCATTAATTGTGCATTCGATGTGTCTAGTTGAGGCTCAACATTTAAAAGAATATAGGCCTTTAATTTTTTCTCCAACATCGCATATGCATTTAAACCCCCTCTTTCTGGAAGCACATTAACAGCATGAAGTCCTACGCTATTTGCATATGTGGGTAAAACACCAAAAGTCGCTTGAGATAATTTTGAAATTTCAAAAGCAAGCTTATAAATAGTCGAGAAGTCTGGATGTTCTTGAGCTATTTGGCCAAGCAATATAGATGTGTTATTTTTTCTGCCAGCTAAAACATTTTTCATTAGATGCTGGGCTATTCCATCACTTACTTTGTCGGTTTTAATTTTTTTAATATCAGCTTTTATAAATTTAATATCTTTTCTTAATACACCTTTTAATTCTGTCATTGATTTCAAAACTTTTGCGAGTGCGTGAGGAAGTTTATGAGAAGCTTGAATCAACTTTTCAGATACCGTCATGAGAGGATCTGCATCAACTGAATTAACTACGAAAAGATTTGCACCTTGATTTACAGACTTACGAATTCTTGAAGTCAAAAGTGGCTGTTCATTTCTTATGTTGCTCCCAATCAAAAGATATTGATCAAAATGACCGATCGCATCAATATGACTTCCTAACCATGGCGAACCTTGATGCTCCAATGAAAAATCAGATTGACGAATACGATGATCAATATGAGGCGAATTTAAAGTGTTGCTTATTTTCTTAGCTAAGATGCCTTCCTCAATCGTGCTTTGCGGTGATATGAGGATGCCCAATGTTTCAGGGCCATCATGGTCTACAATATGTTTTAGTTTTTCGCTAATCAATGCTAATGCAGATTCCCAATCCGATTCTTTCCATTGCCCGTTTTCTTTAATCATAGGAGCTTGCAAACGGTCTTCGCTATTCAACCCCTCATATGAAAAACGATCGCGATCAGAAATCCAACATTCATTGATTGCTTCATCTTCGCGAGGAAGCATTCGAATCACTTTATTTTGTTTAATATGCGCCTCAAGAGGTGAACCTAAACTATCATGATGGGCTATAGTAGGCCTTCTAATGAGCTCCCAGGTGCGGGCTTTGTATCTAAATGGTTTACTTGTAAGTGCGCCTACAGGACATAAATCGATAATATTGCCTGAGAGTTCAGACTGAATCGAGCGATCAACATAAGCTGTAATTTCTGAATGCTCACCACGACCCACCATGCCAAGCTCCATCATGCCGCCGACTTCTTGTAAAAATCTCACACATCGCGTGCATTGAATACATCGCGTCATATCTGTCGAAATGAGTGGGCCTATATTTTTATTAAATACCACTCGTTTTTCTTCTTTGTAACGCGTCTGACCACTACCAAAAGCCACTGCAGTATCTTGCAATTCACATTCGCCGCCTTGATCACAAATCGGGCAATCTAGTGGATGATTGATAAGCAAAAATTCCATGACACTTTGCTGCGCATCGGTAGCCATTTTAGATGTGGTTGAAACTTTCATACCATCAGTAACTTGCGTAGCACATGCCGGCAACGGTTTATTGAATTTCTCTACATCAACCAAACACATACGACAATTTGCTGCGATCGATAATTTTTTATGGTAACAAAAGCGAGGAATTGGAATACCTGCTTTATCTGCAGCAGCAATAATCGTCGTATTTTTTTCTACTTCAATTTTCTTGCCATCAATTTCAATTGTAATTGTCATTTAGCTTTAACCATTGAATGCCCGTATTGAATAAAATATTCAAACTCAGGTCTAAAATGTTTAATGAAACTTAATACGGGTGTGGCAGCTGCATCACCCAAAGCGCATATAGTTCTGCCAGAAATCTTTTTACTGACATCCGTTAAAAGATCAAGATCTTCCATAGTGCCTTTACTATCCACAATTCTTTTAATAACACGATAAACCCAACCTGTACCTTCACGACACGGTGTACATTGGCCACAAGATTCTTCATAAAAGAAATAAGAAAGACGTTTTAGTACACTGACCATACAGGTAGAGTCGTCCATAATAATCACGGAACCCGCGCCTAAGCTCGAACCAATTTTTTGTAATCCGTCATAATCCATGGTCGCATTTTCAATAAGCGCTGCGGGAACAACTGCTGTGGAAGGGCCACCCGGAATCACCGCTTTTAATTTTCTGCGATGCCAAATACCGCCAGCTATATCTAATAATTCACTGAAAGGAGTGCCCATTTTAATTTCATAATTACCTGGCTTTTCCACATGGCCTGATACAGAAAATAATTTAACGCCACCGGAATTTTCAACACCTAAATCTTGGAATGCTTGACCGCCGTGCTCCAGGATCCAAGGCACAGATGCAAATGTTTCTGTGTTATTTACATTTGTAGGTTTGCCGTAGATTCCATAAGTTGCTGGGAATGGTGGTTTGTAACGCGGTTGCCCTTTTTTTCCTTCGATCGATTCGATCAGCGCTGTCTCTTCACCACAAATGTAAGCACCATAACCATGCACTGCATATAAATCAAAACTAAAATCTGATCCTAAAATGTCTTCGCCTAAAAATCCGTGGTCTTTTGCTTCATCAAGTGCTTTTTCAAAGAGTTCGTATTCACGCCATATCTCGCCGTGAATATAGTTATAACCTACACGCGTGCCCATTACATAAGCTGCGATGAGCATACCTTCAATAAGCTGATGTGGGTTATATCTTAGAATGTCTCGATCTTTAAATGTACCAGGCTCGCCTTCATCTGAATTACAGACGAGATATTTCATACCATCGTAATCGCGCGACATAAATGACCATTTAATTGCCGTTGGGAATCCCGCACCACCTCGACCTCTCAGTCCTGATGTTTTTAATTCAGCTAAGATTGCTTCAGGCTTTATTTTCTTTTTGAGTATTTTTTTAAGTTGTTCATACCCACCTACTTTTAAATAAGTCTCGATAGAACCTGGATCATCATGAACCATAGTTCTTAAACAAACCAAATCTTGATTAGGAAAAATTTTTGATGGCTTAATGATGTCGATTTGCTTTACCATTTATTTAAGGCTCGCTAAAAGCTTGTCAATTTTTTCAGTTGTTAAGTGTTCATGCATGCTGTGGTTATTAATTAGGCATAAAGGTGCACCGCCGCAAGCGCCCATACACTCCCCTTCTTTAAGAGAGAACTTTTTATCTTTAGAGACTTCACCAAAACTAATGCCTAATTTTTTTTCTAGGTGCTGCACAATTTCATCTGAATTTCTTAACATGCATGAAATATTGGTGCATACCGTAATTTGGTACTTACCTTTTGATTCTAAATTGAACATGTTATAAAAAGTGGCAACTTCCATCACAGCAATTTCCGGCATACCGAGATAATGAGCAACATCAGAAATATGTTCATGAGATAGCCAACCATATCGTGTTTGAACAATACGTAAAGCAGAAATCACTGCAGATTGTTTTTGGTTATCCGGAAACTTCTTTAATTCTTTATCAATTAATTTAATGTCGTCAGCGTGTATCATTTTTATCGATCAATCTCGCCAAATACAATATCTTGCGTACCAATAATGGCCACTAAGTCAGAAATCATATGACCTCGCGTCATTTCATCTAAAGCTGCTAAATGAGGAAAACCTGGAGCGCGAATCTTTAAGCGGTAAGGTTTGTTTGCACCATCCGAAATTAAATAAATGCCGAATTCACCTTTAGGATGTTCAACTGCTGCATAAGCTTCACTTGGCGGAATATGGAAGCCTTCTGTAAATAATTTAAAGTGATGAATCATCGCCTCCATATCTTCTTTCATAGCAGCGCGAGGAGGTGGGGCTACTTTGTGATTGTCACTAATGACTGGGCCTGGATTTTTTCTGAGCCAGTCAACGCACTGTTTAATAATACGATTAGATTGTCTAAATTCTTCGATGCGAACAAGGTATCGATCGTAACAATCACCATTCACACCCACGGGTATATCAAAATCAAGTTGATCGTAAACTTCGTAAGGTTGTTTTTTTCTTAAATCCCAAGCAATACCTGAGCCCCTTAACATAGGGCCTGTCATACCAAGAGCTATGGCACGATCAGGATCAACAACGCCAATACCGACTGTGCGCTGTTTCCAAATACGATTGTCTGTTAATAATGTTTCATATTCATCTACATATTTTGGAAAGCGATTTGAAAAATCTTCAATGAAGTCTAATAGTGAACCACTGCGATTTTGATTTAGGTCATCTAATTCTTTTTTATTTTTAAAAGTCGATTCATATTGAGGCATACGATCAGGTAGGTCGCGATAAACACCACCGGGACGATAGTATGCTGCATGCATTCTGGCGCCAGATGCAGCCTCGTAACAATCAAAAAGATCTTCTCTTTCGCGGAATGCATATAAAAATACAGTCATAGCGCCAACATCAAGCGCATGAGCTCCTAGCCATAACAAATGATTTAAGATGCGGGTAATTTCATCAAACATGACACGAATATATTGAGCGCGCATGGGAACATCTATATTCAATAATTTTTCAATAGCTAGAACATACGCGTGTTCATTCGCCATCATAGATACGTAATCTAAGCGGTCCATATAAGGAACGGTTTGTAAGTATGTTCTATTTTCAGCTAATTTTTCCGTACCGCGATGAAGGAGTCCAATATGAGGATCTGCACGCTGAATGACTTCACCATCAAGCTCTAATACTAAACGTAACACACCGTGCGCTGCAGGGTGTTGTGGACCAAAATTCATCGTGTAGTTTCTAATCTCAGCCATTATGGAAACCTTCTTCACGAATGATACGTGGCACATTATTTCTTTCTTCAATTGACACAGGTTGATAAACAACACGTTTTTGCACATCGTCATAACGCATTTCAACCTTACCAATCATCGGAAAATCTTTACGGAATGGATAGCCTACGAATCCGTAATCTGTAAGTATGCGTCTTAAATCCGGGTGATCAGTAAACATAAAACCAAACAAATCGAAAGCTTCTCGTTCATACCAATTGGCAGCTGGCCATAAATCTATTACTGACGGAAATAATGGAAAATTTTCTTCTTTAGAGAAAGTTCTTACTCGAATACGGTGGTTATGTTCGATGGATAAGAAATGATATACCAGAGCAAAACGAGGTTTGGTCCAAGTGCCTTCACCATAATCTTTATAGTCAACGCCGCAAAGATCAATCAATTGTTTAAATTGAAATGCTTTGTGTTGTTTTAAAGTTTTTAAAATGGCTAAAAGATCATCGATTTTTACTTCGATTGTGAGTTCATTATGCTCAATGAATGTGTGGCTTACTTCTTTACCAAAAGTCGACTTTATTTCTTTAAGTAATATTTCGACTGAGTTCGTCATTTAACGCGCAATCGTATTGGTACGTTTAATTTTATTTTGAAGCTGAATAATCCCAAACATAAGGGCTTCAGCTGTTGGTGGACAACCGGGCACATAAACATCTACTGGCACAATACGATCGCAACCACGAACGACTGAATAAGAGTAGTGATAATAACCACCGCCATTTGCACAAGAACCCATCGAAATAACCCAACGTGGCTCTGCCATTTGATCGTAAACCTTCCTTAATGCGGGCGCCATTTTATTGACTAGTGTGCCAGCTACAATCATGACATCGGACTGCCTTGGACTAGGTCTAAATACAATACCGAATCGATCTAAGTCATATCGTGCCGCTCCTGCATGCATCATCTCTACTGCGCAACATGCAAGTCCGAAAGTCATAGGCCATAAAGAGCCTGTGCGTGTGTAATTGATAAGAGTATCTAGATTTGTGGTGACAAATCCTTTTTCCATGATGCCTTCAATGCTCATTCGCTATTCCCAATCAAGGGCACCTTTCATCCATTCGTAAATAAAACCAACCACCAAAATAGCTAAGAAAATCATCATCGCAATAAATCCAAAGATACCAATTTTTTGAATGACTACCGCCCAAGGAAAAAGGAATGTTATTTCAAGATCAAATAAAATAAAAAGAATAGCCACAAGGTAATATCGCACATCAAATTTCATGCGCGCATCTTCAAATGCTTCGAAACCACACTCGTAGGGAGAATTTTTCTCGCTATCAGGTTTATTAGGTGAGAGAATACTACCGATAAGAAGAGGTCCTGCCCCAACCGCAAGTCCTACGCATATAAATAACAAAATTGGAAAATAATTTTCCAGCACAACGATTCCTTAAAAAAAATACTGCATGATTTTCTTAATTTGGTGCCGTCGGAGAGACTCGAACTCTCACGACTTTCGTCACTACCCCCTCAAGATAGCGTGTCTACCAATTCCACCACGACGGCTTTATAGATTTAACAGTCTCTATTTTGGGATGTTCTGAGCACCACTTGATGTTTTGGACTGAGCTTCACCACTTTTAGTTTCAGAAGGTTTTTGAACTTCTGATGACTCAGTTGCTTTCACCACACTTCCAGTGCCTGATTTTTGACCTGCAATAAACGCCAAAGCAATACTGGTTAGAAAAAAGACTAAAACAAATATTGCTGTTGTTCTGCTTAAAAAATTAGATGAGCCGCTTACGCCAAACAAACTTCCTGAAGAGCCACTTCCAAAGGCTGCGCCCATATCAGCACCCTTGCCGTGTTGCATAAGCACTAAACCAATGACACCTAAACATGCAATCACATGAATAATTGTTAATAAATTTTCCATAATCCTATTTTCTTTGATTTATATTTCAGCCGAATGACAAATAGACTCAAAATCACTCGCATTTAAAGAAGCGCGTCCTACGAGTCCGCCGTCTACGTCTGGCATAGAGAATAATTGTAACGCATTTTGAGGGTTTACGCTCCCTCCATAGATGATTTTAAGGCTCTTTACGACCTTGGTATTTGAAGATAATTTCTCACGAATAAATTGATGCATTGCTTGGGCTTGCTCAGGAGATGCAGCCAAATCAGTACCAATTGCCCATACAGGCTCATAAGCAATCACAGCCCCATCAAATATTTCTTCGCCATACATTTCAATAATAGTATCAAGCTGTTTAGAAACAACTTTTTCCATAATGCCAGCTTCTCGCTCAATCAAAGTTTCACCTACACAGAGAATCGGCGTCATACCTGCTTTTTTTACCATCATAAATTTAGTAGCAATATTTTCATCAGATTCACAGTAAGCAGTACTTCTTTCAGAATGGCCAATGATCACATAACTTACACCAAACTCTTTGAGCATAGAAACACTCACTTCACCTGTAAAAGCTCCTGATTCGAATTTAGCCACATTCTGAGCACCCCAACGAATTGGTGAATTTTTAAGGTAGGATTGCGTTTGAAATAAGTAGGGATAAGCAGCGCATACCACGATGTCCACTGGGATTGTTTGAGGTATCTTTTCTGTTAAGGCTTTAAGGAGTGATTCGTTAGATGCCAAAGAACCATTCATTTTCCAATTACCAACAACGATTTTACGTCTCATGACACTCTCTTAAATAGTTTGTTGAATTTTACTTTGTTGGCGCTAGATGGGCAATTCTAGGATATCTCTTTAAGAGAGCATTCTTAATTGAATTTGAATTTTTTTATTACCATTAAACTCATTAGAATCAACCTGATAGATCGCTTTTATCTTACGAGGAAGGTGTTCACTATGATTAAAATAAATAGCTTCAAACACTTTATTTTGTAAGAGAAGATTTAACTTTAAATGTTTATCTGCAAGGATTTTTTGCTCAACGACCTCAAACTCACCTTCAAAGATAGGAAGGGGGAAACCTTGCCCCCATACTTGTGCGTTAATATGCTCTATATCTTCATAGGTGACTTCTGAAAAATTAAGCGCATCATCTACTTCAATTGTTAATTCAAGATCATCTGCTGAAATTAGTCCTTTTACAGTTTCCTCAAATAATTGAACAAAATGATCAAAATCTGCTTCTTTAATAGTGAGTCCTGCTGCCATAGCATGGCCGCCGAATGTAATAAGAATATTTGGATCTTTTTTTGATACAAGATCGAGAGCATCTCTTAAATGAAGTGATTGAATAGATCGACCAGAGCCTTTAAGAATGCCTTCATCAGATTTAGCAAACACAATCACAGGGCGATGATATTTATCTTTAATACGAGATGCAATAATCCCAATCACTCCCTGATGCCAAGTGGGATCATAAAGTGTGATACTAAATTTCTCTTCACAATTCACGTCATGAAGTTGAATTGAAGCACCATCTTTCATTTGGGATTCAATTGATCTTCTTTTGAGATTTAAATTTTCAAGTGATGATGCAATAAAACGCGCATCTTCATAACTTTCAGATAAAAGACATTGTATACCCAAGGTCATATCGTCCAGCCTTCCTGCAGCATTGAGTCTTGGTGCAATACTAAAAGCTAGATCAGAAGTACGAAATTGTGATGGATTTTTTTTATTTAATGCCATGAGCGCTCTAATACCAGGATTGGCCTGTCCTGATCTAATTCTTCGAATACCATAATCAACTAAAGTACGATTATTTCGATCTAACGGGACTAAATCTGCAACTGTACCTAAAGCCACAAGATCTATTAAATGCATTAAGTTAGGTTCTGTATGGCCTTTAAAATAATCTCTTTTTCGAAGCTCTGCTCTTAAAGCTAACATCACATAAAAAATAACGCCTACACCACATAGATATTTACTTGGGAAATTACAACCATGCTGATTAGGATTCACAATACATTTGGCGCGAGGTAATGTGTCGCTGGGAAGATGATGATCTGTAACTAAAACATCGATACCATACTGATTAGCTTGATTTACACCTTCAACACTTGCAATACCATTATCAACAGTAATAATAATATTAGGATTTTTTTCTTTTGCTAAATCAACAATTTCAGGTGTTAAACCATAACCAAATTCAAATCGATTAGGTACCAAATAATCTACATTAGCACCCATCATTTTGAGAGCCCTTACTCCAACAGCCGTCGAGGTTGCACCGTCCGTATCATAATCACCAATAATAAGAATTTTTTGTTTTTTTAAAATAGCATCTGCTAAGATCGATGCCATTAATGTGTTGTTAGTTAAAGCTTCTGGTGGAATAATTTTCTCAATAGAGAGTGTGGCATCGTCAATATGCCTAATACCGCGCGCTGAATAAAACTTCGCCAAATGAGGATTTAGTCCTGAATTAACGAGTATATTCAAAGCAGCATGATCAATTTTTCTTGATTTAATGAACATTAAAATAATTTTCTACTGTTTTAATTTTTTTCCATACTTTAAGTAACTGTATAAATCTATTATGAATATGTAAAAGTTCCCCTTGATAGCTTATATAAATATCTAAATACTTTATTTTTCGTTTCTTAAAATTATTCCATATCATTGTTAAAATACGATCTATCTCTTCATCCTCCCCAAAAGCAATAAGTATATTGCTGTTGAAATTGTCTTGATGAAATTTATCTAAAGTTTTTGTAGAAATTTTTGTATCAATAGATAGAGCTTTTTTTAAAAAATTATCGTTAGAAAAAATGGTTGTATAAGAATTTTGAATATTCTTTGGCAATAGACCGCCACCTGAAAACCAAATGCTGTTAGGAGAAAGAAGTCCTCGCTGAACTTTATCTTGATTAAGAGGATGATCAAAAAGGAACATTTGAATTTCATTCATAAATGCGTGCCATGCCATAGCTTCATCACCTTGTGGCATAAATAAATCAATCGACTGGCGTTTGATATGGGCAATCGATGTTGTTTTAATGTGAGGTTCTTTTTTTAATTGAAGAAATAACTTTTGTTGATCGTTTAAGACAAATACACGATTTTCATCTTCAAATGTCTGATTAAGAGCATGACATAATTCTTCAATTTCATCTTTCGTATAATCGTCTGTTAATTTTTTTTCTAAAAAAAATGTATCTCTTTGAAGGCTTAAATAAACTGGATCTGCATAGAGATAATAATGTTTATAATTTTTTTGGTAATCTATAGCAGCAAATGGATAATCAGGATTAGGTTTTATGCCTAACAAATGACATATAAATTCCTCGTAGGAAAATTTTAAAGACTCAACTTGTCCAATCGTCAAAAATCGATCAAATATTGGATGATGATGATTTGAAGTAAATTTACAAAGAAGGGTTGTATTCAAACTACACGGAAATAATAAAATATGGTGCCCGGGGCCGGAATCGAACCGGCACGGCCGTGAAGCCGAGAGATTTTAAGTCTCTTGTGTCTACCAATTTCACCACCCGGGCCTTTTGAAATAAAACTAAGACCAAATTTTATCACTAATTATTCTTAAATAGACTTAAGCCCTAATAAGTGGAGGCGCGAGCCAGAATCGAACTGGCGTCTACGGCTTTGCAGGCCGCTGCATAACCATTTTGCTATCGCGCCACATCAATATCACCAAAATTAAAAAGGGGAAGACGATGCTTCCCCGATTTTGATTTGGAGCGGGAAACGAGTCTCGAACTCGCGACCTCAACCTTGGCAAGGTTGCGCTCTACCAACTGAGCTATTCCCGCGTAAAGAAGCGAGTATTTTAGCGTTTTTTGAGCTAGTGTCAATTTAAAGTCCGCCGCATTCTTGAGACTTACCTTATTTTAATGCTCTTTCTTAAGGTAGGCCAGGCCACACGGATGTAGAAAACCATCGATATTACAGTAAGTATTGCAGCTATATTAATCAATATGTTACCTATCCACTTTATATTGATAAACCATAGATTGTCATAGTAAAGAAGCATCAAAATAGCGATCATCTGGATTGTGGTCTTAAGTTTACCTACAAACATAACTGCCATACCGCCAGGTTTGCCAATCGTTGCCATCCATTCTCGTAGAGAACTGATTGAAAGTTCACGGCCAATGATAACCAAGGAAATAATTGCATTCACCCGATCAAGCTCTAATAAAACAAGAAGGGCTGCAACCACCATCAATTTATCAGCTACTGGATCAAAAAATGCACCAAATTTTGAAGCTTGATTTAAATATCTTGCAAAGAATCCATCGAGCCAATCGGTAATTGCCGCAAACAAGAAAATGCCAGCGCCGATCCAGTTCATTAAAGACTGGTTGATAAGTGTGTGAGGGAAATAATAAATACCTACAAAACAGGGAATCAAAATTATCCTGAAAAAAGTAAGCGCATTGGGGACATTAATTTTCATATAAATTTTTTTCTTAATGAAAGTAATCGTAAATTTTTTCAGCTAACTTTTTATCAATACCATTAACCATGATAATTTCTTCAATACTAGCATTTTTAATACGCTCTATACCGCCAAAGTAGACGAGTAGATTTTTTCTTTTTTGTGCGCCAATGCCCTCAATATCTTCTAGGGATGACGTTATCCTTTTTTTAGCGCGTTTAGCTCTATGTCCTGAAATGGCAAAACGGTGCGCCTCATCTCTTATTTGCTGTATGAGGTGGAATCCAACATTATCTTTTTTAACAATGATAGGCTCGGCTTTACCTTCCACAAAAAGTTGTTCCAATCCAGGCTTTCTTCCTTCACCTTTTGCAATACCTACGAGAAGAATATCACTTAGGCCCAATTCTTGAATAACCTCTATGGCAATATTGAGTTGACCCTTACCTCCGTCTATAAAAATAAGATCGGGTTTAATGCCCTCACCCGAAGCAATTTTTTTATAGCGACGCGTTAATACTTCTCGCATAGCTCCATAATCATCGCCAGGTGTAATATCTTCAATATTAAAACGTCTATATTCTTTATTTTGAAGGTTGCCTTTATCAAAGACCACACATGAAGCAACTGTGCCTTCGCCCATGGTGTGACTGATATCAAAACATTCAATTCTTGAAAATGATTCAGATAAATTAAAAATTGCTTTTAGTGCTTCCACTCTATTTTCTTGGGTTTCTGATTGCATCAGTTTTTGTTTTAAAGCAATCTGCGCATTCTTTTGTGCCATGGTAAGCCAAACGCGTTTATCGCCAATCGCCTTATTTATCACTTTAACTTGGATGTCATAATTTAATTTAAAAAATTCAGAAAGTAATGATTGATTCACATGCTGCTGTGTAACAATTAATTTTGGTATCGTCTGATTTGTATAATATTGCGCAACAAAGGTTTCAATAACATCTTGAGTCTCAATATCAGCAGCATTTTTCGGAAAGAAACTTTTATCGCCTAAATGTCTCCCTGCCCGAATCATTACTAAATTTAGGCAATATTCCCCAGCCTCTTCGATACACGCAATAATATCAGCATCGCTAGCACTAAAATCACTTACAAATTGCTTAGTTCTTACCTGCCTTAAACTTTGAATGCGGTCGCGATACAAAGCTGCATACTCATATGCATGGGAGCTTGCTGCCTCATTCATTTGATCGGTAAGCTGGCTAATGACTTCACTATCTTTTCCATCTAAAAAAAGTGACGCATGTTTAATATCATTTTTATATTCATCTTCTTTAATCAGGTCAACACATGGTGCGGTACATCTATGAATCTGATATTGAAGGCAGGGTCTTGATCTATTTTTAAATACTGAGTTTTCGCATGTTCTTAATTTAAAAACTTTTTGTAAGAGCTGAATACTTTCTCTAACCGCGTTGGTATTTGGAAAAGGTCCAAAATATTGATTCCCTTTTTTTTGTGTGCCTCGATGAAAGGCTAAACGTGGAAATTTTTCACCTGTTAATACAATATATGGATAAGATTTATCATCTCTAAAAATAACATTGTAGCGAGGCATATGAGACTTGATCATATTGTTTTCTAGGATCAGCGCCTCAGCTTCAGAATGTGTCACAGTAATTTCAATATGGTCAATGTGACCTACCATCATTTTTGTTCTTGGACTGAGAATAGTTTTAACAAAGTATGATGAAACCCTTTTTTTTAAATCTTTAGCTTTTCCAACATAGATTACCTCGCCTGCCTGGTTAATCATTCTATATACGCCAGGTAAATTAGGTAATGATTTTAAAAAGGGTTTAATGTCCATTTAATTAGCCTAACAAACTGCCTCCCACAGACCAATCTTCGCCCTTAACTTCATCAAATACAATGTATGTGTATGAAGCTGGCTTGTGAGCTACTTTTTCCATAAGTGTCGTGATTTCTTTTGCGATTGTTTCCTTTTGATCACGGTTTAATGTTCCTGCTAATTTAATATTGATATAAGGCATATTTAACTCTCCATTTCTTTTTTGATTGATTGAAAAACATTAAAAAACATTTCTTCGGTAAGTCTTTTTGTCTGAGTATTGTATCGACTGCAATGATAGCTATCATACAAAACTAATTGATTAGGTAAAGCATGGCAAGCGCCATGTGAAAATAAATAGTCAGATTTTTTTAATTCAAAAGCTGAAAGAACAGATTGATGCGCAATATTTCCTAAAGCCAGTACAAATGTATGGGGTTGGAGTGAAGTTAATTCTGATTTTAAATAGTGATTACATTGTTTTATTTCCTTAGGTTCAGGTTTATTTTGCGGAGGTAAACATTTCACTGCATTTGTAATTCTGCAACCAATCAGTCTTAATGTGTCATCTGCTGCAGTTGACTCTTGTTGATTGGAAAACCCAAAGTGAAATAATGCTTTATATAAAAGAATCCCTGCATAATCACCCGTAAACGGCCTGCCTGTTCTATTCGCTCCATGCATACCTGGGGCTAAACCCACAATCAATAAACGAATTGATGTGTCACCAAATGGTGGTACTGGCTTACAAAAATAACTGGGTTGCTCCAATTTAACTTGATCTAAAAATGTAGCAAGCCGAGGGCATTCTCTACAGTCTTCTTTATATTGTGTCATTATTTTATATCGTGAGAATTCACGTATTTTATTTATAAACCCTATAATAGCCCATGTTCATCATGACCTCTATTCATGCTTAGTTATCGTCACGGCTTTCACGCAGGTAATCATGCTGATGTGTTAAAACATATTGTACTAACGCTGATCTTAGATTACCTCAAACAAAAAAGTAAATCCTATTGGTTTATTGATACGCACGCAGGAGCAGGTAAGTATTCGCTTGAAAGTGAATTTTCCAACAAAACATCTGAGCACCTAAATGGCATAGATAAGATTTTTCATGATAAAAAAAAGCCATTGGCTTTAGCAAAATATATAGAAATTATCCGGAATCTCAATGGCGGTGATCAATTAAAACAATACCCCGGTTCTCCTTGGATTGCGAGCCAAATTCTATCTAATGAAGATAAAATCAGACTTTTTGAATTACATCCCACTGATTTAACTTCATTAATTCATACTTTGGGTAAAAAACAAAATACTAAAATCTATGGTGAAGATGGCTTTCATGGACTTAAAGCACTCATTCCGCCACCTCCAAAAAGAGCACTTGTCTTAACAGACCCCTCTTATGAAATTAAAAATGATTACCTTAAAGTAGTGGGCTCTCTAAAAGATAGTTTGAAGCGTTTTGAAACAGGCATTTATATGTGTTGGTGCCCTTTGATTGATAGAAGTGAACCCTTAGCTATGCTTAACCAACTTCAAAAATTAAATGCTAAAAAATGGCTTTATGTAAGTCTCTCGATTGCTAAACCTACTGATGATATTGGTATGTTTGGTAGCTATCTTTTTATTATTAATCCACCGTGGAAACTGAAAGAACAATTAGAGGAAATCATGCCTTACTTAAGCGAGCAATTAGGGCTTAACGGCCAGGGTTCCTATGAAATTGAAGCAAAAACGAGTTAAAATAACAATATATATCTCATAGGATTTCTTCATGCAATTATCAACGCTCAATGCCCTTTCTCCGCTCGATGGAAGATACGCTGAAAAAGTAGATAATTTGCGTCAATACTTTAGTGAATTTGCTCTCATTAAATTTCGTGTTGAAGTTGAAATCAATTGGCTCATTTCATTGTCAAACGAAAAAGCGATTAAAGAAGTTTCTGAACTTAGCAAATCAACAAGAGAATCACTTCAAAAAACTATCCACTCTTTTAGTGAAGCTGATGCTGCTGAGATTAAAACTATTGAAGAAACAACAAATCATGATGTGAAAGCAGTTGAATATTGGTTAAAAAATAAATTTAAAGACAATCAAGAAATAAAAAATATTTCAGAATTCATTCATTTTGCATGCACTTCCGAAGATATAAATAATTTATCACATGCGCTAATGATTAAGCATGCAAAAGAAAATGTCCTAATACCTCACTTTGAAGGTCTCATTAAGAAATTAAAAGATCTTGCTCACGAGTTAAGTGAGCACGCTATGTTAGCCAGAACACATGGCCAAGCTGCGAGCCCAACGACAATGGGTAAAGAGATCGCCAATGTGGCCTATAGATTAGAAAGACAAATTAAACAATTTAAAGCACAAGAAATTCTAGGAAAAATTAATGGTGCCGTGGGTAACTTCAATGCACACATAACAACTTATCCTGATTTTGATTGGCAAACTTTTTCAAAAACTTTTGTACAATCATTTAATCTAACTTTTAATCCTTACACAACGCAGATTGAGCCACACGATTACATGGCAGAGGTCTTTCAAAATATGATAAGAATGAATACAATTCTTATCGATCTTAATCGTGATATATGGGGCTATATATCACTTGGATATTTCAAACAAAAGTTAAAAGAAAATGAAGTAGGCTCATCTACTATGCCACACAAGGTCAACCCCATTGATTTTGAAAATTCAGAAGGTAACCTTGGTATCGCAAATGCTTTGTTAGGTCATTTCTCAGAAAAACTTCCTGTCTCGAGATGGCAAAGAGATTTGACAGATTCAACGGTCATTCGAAATATTGGTTTAGGTTTTGGATATACATCGCTTGCCATTGAATCTTGTTTAGTAGGTCTTAATAAATTAGAAATTAATGCAAAAAAATTATCTGATGATCTGGATCATGCCTGGGAAGTTTTAGCTGAGCCTATTCAAACAGTCATGAGAAGGTATGGCATCGGAAATCCATACGAGAAACTAAAAGAATTGACGCGCGGCAAAGACCATATTTCCAAAGAAGTGATACAAGAATTTATTCAGCAACTTGAAATTCCACCAGAAGCTAAAAATGAACTGCTTCAATTAACGCCAGCAACTTATATCGGCGACGCTATTCAGCTAGCAAAAAAAATCTAATGAAAGAAGTTTTAGTTCTTTACTACTCTCATGGAGGTGCTGTCGGAGAAATGGCCACATTTATTGCGAGAGGTATTGAGTCTATTCCTGGTGTAAAAGCGAGGATTCGAACTGTCCCAAAAATCACGTCTACCATTATGACTTTAGAAGACAATATTCCTAGCGAGGGTCCTCCTTATGTTGAACACAAAGACCTTGAGGAGTGTATTGGTCTTGCCTTGGGAAGCCCCACAAGATTTGGTAACATGGCGGCACCTCTTAAATATTTTATCGATAGCACTATACCTTTATGGTTAAATGGAAGTCTTATTGGGAAGCCTGCTTGTGTATTTACATCATCAGGTTCTCACCATGGCGGTAATGAATCTACACTGCTTAGTATGCAACTTCCATTATTTCATTTAGGTATGGTCATTGTGGGTGTTCCATATTCAGTGCCGGAATTAAGTAGCACCAAAACTGGTGGCACGCCTTACGGACCATCCCACGTAGCAGGAGAATCAAATAAAGCGCCTATATCTGAAGATGAAAAAAAAATATGTCTTGCGATGGGAAAAAGATTAGCCGAAACCGCGCTCAAGCTTTCAGCATGAAAAATTATCTCCAATTAGGAGCTTCTGTGAGCTTAATCTGCCTTATTTTTCTTTTATGCTCTTGGGAATTATTTTTAGCGCCCCTTAAAAATCAGAGCTCATGGTTAGTTCTTAAAATCATACCGCTGCTCATCTCGCTGATGGGCATTCTTAAGGGGAAAATTTATACTTACAAATGGTCAGGTATGCTGATTTTAATTTATTTTATTGAAGGCGTTGTGAGATCCTATTCTGATCAAGGTCTATCATCTAAAATAGCGCTTCTTGAAGTTTTTTTAAGCATTGTATTTTTTTTATGTGTAGCGTTTTATGTGAAAGCTAATCATCCGTAACATGAATATTCTTTTATCTAATGATGATGGTTATGATGCGCCAGGCATTAAAATACTTGCAAGCTATTTAAAAAAAATCGCACATGTCACAATTGTCGCGCCTGATCGCAATAGAAGCGGCGCAAGCAACTCTCTATCGCTTGACCGCCCTCTTAAAGTGACAGAAGTTGAAAAAGATTATTATCATATCAATGGCACACCCACGGATTGCGTACATTTAGCCTTAACAGGATTATTAGACAAGATACCAGATATGGTGATCTCAGGTATTAATAATGGTGCCAATATGGGTGATGACACAATCTACTCTGGCACAGTCGCAGCAGCGATGGAAGGTTATTTATTAGATATCCCTTCTTTTGCTATATCAATGTCGCAGCATGAAGCAACACATTTTGAAACTGCTGCATCTATTACAGTTGATCTGATTTTACATTACCAAAAAAATAAACTTCAAGATCCGATACTATTAAATATTAACGTCCCCGACATCCCTTTAGAAAAAATTCAAGGCATACACATTACAAGACTTGGAAAAAGACATAAAGCAGAACCCGTGAATAAAACAGAAGATACTGATGGCAATATTTTATATTGGGTGGGTGCTGCAGGTCTTCCAAACGACGGTGGGGAAGGTACTGATTTTTATTCAGTGGCTCATGATTTTGTATCTGTATCTCCTATTCATGCAGATCTTACAAGGCATAATCAAATTAATGATTTAAAAACATGGATGAATAACTTTAAATGAGATTAAATTTTTTTATTTTTTACTTGGCGCTAGCTTCTTTAATTGCTAGCTGTGCATCTAATGCACCAGCGCCAGTGACTGAAAAAAGAATAGCTTCTGAGAAATCCACAGTATTACAAAAAAAACCTGTCGCAAAAGTGAAAAGAGACTCTAGTCAACCATGTCCTGATACTTATATTGTCAAACCAGGTGATACGCTTTATAGCTTAAGTCTTGATTGTGGCTTCTATTACAAAGAAGTCGCTCAAGCAAATGATATTAAAGAGCCCTATGCTATCAAAGTAGGTGACAAAATAAAATTTGACCAAGTTAAAACAAATAATCCCGTTACAACTTCTAATGAAATTAAAAAAAATGAAGAGGTTGTCACTTCACCATTGAAAAATAATGAAGAAGCTATTGCAAATACAGAAGCTCAGCCTCAAACAAAACCAGTATCAGGGAGTGTTGCACATATAGAAAATCCAAAAGCTTATAGAGAGAAATATACAGAAGAAGCGTATAACCGAAAGGAAGTTGCAACTCAAACACAAACAACTAATAATACTTCGTCCGCAACACAAAAAGAAAGTGCGTCTCTTTTTTTAGAAGATAAAGTGGATTGGCAATGGCCTACCAAAGGCAAATTAGAAAATCTTTTTAATGAAGCACAAGGGCAAAAAGGAATCGATATTTTAGGAGTACTCGGTCAGGAAATTAAAGCGGCTGGGCCGGGCAAAGTTATTTATAGTGGTGAAGATCTTAAAGGGTATGGCAAACTTGTGATCATTAAACACAATAATTCTTACTTGTCTGTCTATGCCCATAACAAAGAACTTCTCGTTAAAGAAGGTCAGGTGATTCTAAAGGGTCAAAAAATTGCAACAATGGGAGATTCTGGAACAGATAAAGTGAAACTGCACTTTGAAATTAGAAAACAAGGTCAATCAGTCGATCCGACTACTTTTCTCGGGCAGCCTTAAATTCCCCTTTGGCTTCTCTTTCATAATAATCTCTTACAGTTGACATATCGTGGTCTCTCGCCCACGTGATAATTTCATCAAGCGCTGATGCCCCGATTTGTCCGATTTGGGTATGAATACCAGCCTGCTCTCTGATGATCAGAAGGCCTGGAATTTTATCTACCTGGAAATACTCACCAATTTCTGGATCGGCTTCGATATCTACCATACCAAATATAATGTCTTTATTTTTATTCGAAGCTGCCTCAAATATAGGGGTAAATTCAACGCAAGGCTCACACCAAGGGGCCCAAAAATCAACAATCACAAAATCATTTTCTTCGATTGTTTTTTTAAAGTTCTTTTTTGTAAGCTTGACTGTTGGCATTTGGTATCCCAGTTCTATTCGGTTAAAAAACTATAAAGACTTCTCACCCCATTGATTGGTATAAAAAATCTCTCTTAAGGGCTTACGCTTTCTCGCTTCTTTTTCTCTAACTAACGCTTCAGCACTAATTTTCTCTATAGCGAGTGGGTAACCAATCGCAATAAAGGACATTAAATCATACTGGCTTGGAATTTGAAATAATTGTCTAGTTTTTTCAACGTCAAATCCGCCCATTTGATGAGCCACTAAACCTATACTTGTAGCTTGAAGACAGATATTTTCACAAGAAGCTCCCGTATCGAACTGGTTCCATCGATTAGGTTTTTCATTACTCGAGAAGCTTTGACGGGCGCAAGCCAAAATTAAAATGGATGCATCCATAGCCCAATTTTGATTGCTCACAGATAAGCAATTAAGCGCTTGCGTCCAGGAAGTCGCATCTTTCTTATGGAATGTAATAAATTGCCAAGGCTGCTCTCCCATACACGAAGGACTCCATCTTGCAGCCTCCATAAGAGATAAAAACGATTCTTGGGAGACCAACTGATCCGGATCATAAGCCCTAGAGCTCCATCTATCGCTTAGAATTGAATGAATAGGTTGTTCAGTAATGGCTGGTTTTTTCATTAAGAGTGCTATCTTTATATTTAAAGTTGTCTCTATAATAAAGATAGTTTTCACTTCGTTCAAATTAAATAATAAGGATTCCTTGATGATTCAAACTGAACTTCCTTCCGAATTCAAAGGCATTAATCGATTTGCTATTAAAGCAATGCTTTATTTAAATGGATTCGCCCATATTATTATTGGTCTTGCCCTAGCGACGTCTATTGTTATGTTCACTTGGCTTTTCTTTAATGAAATCAATGCTGCAGCAAATGCCCATAATCTAATTCATGGCTTTATTCATGCACTAGGCACTTTAATGCTTCTTTGGTCGATATCGGCCCTTATTTCTGCCGAAATGCGCTACCTCAATGGAAGTAAATTAGAAGTTGAAACCTTTATTGAAGTTGTGATGGTTCTTTTCCTAAGAAAACTCATTGTACTTCCCGTTCAAGATTCAACACCAACATTTGAAGAAATCGGTATTTGGGTTGGAGGTGCATTTTTAATTGGCTTACTCTATATTTTAGTGCTTCGTTTCAAAACGACAATATCTGATCCCAAAAGAAAATAAACCACTTCATGATAGATGAAGATCTTAAGTTTATGAAACTAGCTCTAGAGCTAGCAAAAAAAGCTGAATTAAAAAATGAAGTACCTGTCGGTGCTCTAGTTGTTCTGGATGGCAAAATAATCGGTCAAGGTATGAATACATCTATTGGTGATTATGATCCTACATCACACGCTGAAATAAATGCCATCAGAGAAGCTGCTAGGGCTATCAAAAATTATAGATTAAAAGATTGCACGATTTACGTGACATTGGAGCCTTGCGCTATGTGCGTTGGAGCTATTCAACATGCACGTATTGATAAAATTATCTATGGCGCTCCTGATCCAAAAACTGGCGCTTGTGGAAGCATGATTGATTTAATAAGCATTAAGGAAATTAACCATCATGCAGAAGCTTTAGGTGGTATTTTAGAAAAAGAATGTAGTCAAATACTAAAAGATTTCTTTCTTTCAAAAAGAAAAAAGCCGTAGAAAACTACGGCTTTTTTCTTTCAATCAAACGATTAGTCTCTATTGCCTAAAATAGCCATTAATAATTGAAGCAAATTAACAAACAAATTATAGATATTCATGTAAAGCGCCAAAGTTGCCATAATGTAGTTTGTTTCTCCGCCATTTACAATGCGACTTACGTCATAAAGAATGAACCCAGAAAATAATAAAACTGCAACTCCAGATAAAGCTAAAGCCATCGCAGGCACTTGGAAAAATAAATTAGCTAGAGAAGCTAAGATAAGTAGAATGATACCAATCATCAAAAATTTTCCCATAAAGCTAAAATCTTTTTTGGTAGTAGTTGCGATCGTCGCTAGAGTTAGAAATATAGCTGCTGTACCACCTGCAGCAAGACCAACGATTTGAGCGCCATTACTTAGATTAAAAGCTACTTGAAGAATTGGGCCTAACATCACACCTAAGAACAAAGTAAGCGCTAATAGCAAAATAACGCCTAGGCTATTATTCCGATTTGCTTGAATTGCAAAAAATAAACCAAAAATACCGGCCATAAGCATAATGGCAAACATAATAGGATGTTGTTGAGCAAATAAAAAGTTCATGCTCATGCCTATGTATGCACCAATTGTTGTTGGAATGAGGGATAAACCAAGTAAAGCATAAGTATTTCTTAGTACTTTATTTGTCGCTAGTGTTGATTGCGACTGACTTTCAATTCTTACATTTTCCATATTTTTCCTCTTTAAGAAGTTTTTAATACTTTGTATAGATTATATAACCTACTAAATAGTTTCAACATTCATTTGCATTATTTTACATAGCCATGATTTGACTTGTCATCTCTTTGAAACATTTTTCTTGGATCATTTTTAAGGCTTCAGCAGGATCTTTAGTGCCTTTCATTGAAAGAAGTCTTGAAATACTCTCTGATGATATTTTCCAATCTAAATGAAGTAAGACCTCATCAACCAGCTGGGGACTGTTACATAACAAGATCATATCGCATCCAGCTTCGAGGGCCTTTAAAATCCTATCTTTCATTTCACCGCCAAGTATGGCACCTTTCATGCTCATATCATCGCTAAAAATAGCGCCTTTAAAATGAAATTTTTCTCTTAATTGTTCTTTAAGCCAGAAACTTGAAAATCCTGCGGGATGTTTATCTACTGCAGAATAAAGGACGTGGGATGGCATAACTGCATTTAATCCGTGCTTGATCAATGAGATAAAAATACTCATATCTTTAGAAGCAATCTCATCAAATATTCTTTCATCTTCAGAAACACTTAAATGTGAATCAGCTTTGATATACCCATGTCCTGGAAAGTGTTTACCAACCCCGTGCATGCCACCCTCTTTTAGCCCCCCCAAAAAACTCGATGCCAAAGCCTTGATCGCTTCAATATCATGATGAAAAGCTCTATCTCGAATCACGGTACTTTCGTTGTAATCAATATCTAAAACTGGCGTAAAACTAAAGTCGATATCAAATACTCTTAATTCAGTAGCAATAATTTGGCCAATTAAAAAAGCTAAGTGATTAGCTCTTTTAGGATCTTTATCCCAAACTTCCCCTAACTTTCTCATCGCAGGAATAGTTGTAAAGCCCTCTCTAAATCTCTGCACACGACCGCCTTCATGATCTACAGCTATTAAAAAGTCATGGCCTCTTATTTTTCTAATCGTATCTGTTAAAGTTTTTAATTGGACGGTATCTTTATAATTTCTTGTAAACAGGATAAGCCCACCCACCAACGGATGCACGATTCTTTTGATGTCCTCACTTTTCAAAGTAAGGCCCTCCACATCAATCATTAACGGGCCGATCGTCATATAGAATCGATCTGATTCATATTATTTAAAAATAAAAGGATTGAAATTAGTGCGCGTATCAAAATAATCTATATTTTCTCTCTTTTTAAGAAAACCAATAATTTTGTAAATGACTGGGGTAAATAATACTTCGGTTAATGTTTTAGCAAAAAATTGCGCCATAATAACAAGAATCAATTTGTCATTTGGAATCACGCCGCTGTTGTAGAAGGCCAATGGATAGAACAAAATAGAATCGATTGCCTCACCTGCAATAGTAGAGCTAATCGTACGACTCCATAAATATTTACCCTTCGTCATTATTTTCATTTTTGCTAATACAAAAGAATTCGCAAACTCGCCCGCTGCAAAAGCAATTAAGCTCGCTAGAGAAACTCGCCAAGCTGAACCAAAAGCAACTTCATAAGCCTCTTGATTATGCCAAAAGGGGGCGGGTGGTAATGCCACAATCATCCAAGCCATAAAAGATGCGAAAGCAAGTGCAGCAAATCCTGCCCATATCACTCTTCTCGATGCCGCATAACCATAAACTTCAGTTAAGATATCTCCGAAAATAAACGAAATGGGAAAAAATAAAACACCAGCGCCAAAAGTCATGACGCCAAAGAATGGAACATCTATTTGGGAAATTTTTGCAGGTCCAATCAAATTAGATGTAATCAATACCGTCACAAATGCTGCCATGACTAGATCGTAATATCGATATTGATTTTTATTCATATTAGATTTCATTTATCAAGACATGATCACCAACGTTAATTTGATCAAATAAATCAATGATGTCATAGTTATCCATTCGAATGCATCCATGAGATTTGGGCTGACCCAAATGAGCTAGGTCATTAGTTCCATGGATGTAAATAAAACGCCGCATTGTATCTTGGATACCCAGACGATTAAATCCAACCTCGAGACCTGAAAGCCAAAGTATGCGAGTTAAAATCCAATCCTCATTGGAGTTAGAGCCTGACATTGTTGGATTCCATATTTTTCCTGTAAGTCTTCGAGCTATAAATTGCGCGAACAAAGGTGCGCCATTGCCAATTTTTGCTCGCACAATATGCTGGCCTAAGGGCGTACAAAAACTGCCTTTATTTTGACCCACACCTTTTTCTGCAGTAGAAATCACAAATGATTTCACCCATACATTATCATCTTGATAGACATGAAGTTTTTGCTCTCTGATTGAAATTTTAATATGCATAATTAAATAATTCTTAAGATGCTGTCTTTACAAATAATGCAATAGATTCTACATGCGAGGTATGTGGAAACATATTTACAATACCAGCTTTATCTAATTTATATCCCTTCTCATTTACTAATATTTGAGCATCTCTAGCCAAGGTAGCTGGATTACAAGATACATAAACAATCACTGAGGGATTAATTTCCTCATCAATGAGCTGAACTAATTCAAACGCCCCATCTCTAGGAGGATCAATCAGCCATTTATTTGCATGACCCAATTTTAATAATATTTCCTTATGGATTTCAAATAAATTGATACATTGATATTCCACAAAATCATTTAAGTGATTTTCATCTCGACATTGTTTTGCTCTTTCTATCAGTGATGCTGAGCCTTCGATACCGGTCACTTTTGCACCACTTATTGCAATAGGTAATGTGAAATTTCCAAGCCCACAGAAAAAATCAAAAATACGTTCATCTTTTGAAGGCTTTAATAGACTCATCGCTCTTCTTACTAATACTTGATTAATAAAAGGATTAATTTGTGTAAAGTCATAAGGCATAAAACTAAACTGTAGACCAAACTCTTTTAGAGTATAAGAGAGCTTCACATCATCTTTCTTTGATAACGGTTTCACTGTTTCAGGGCCTTTAGATTGCGTCCAAAATTGGACGGAATATTGCCTTGAGAATGCATTTAAAAGTACTTCATCACTTAAATCTAGCTTTTCTAAAATTCTTAATACCAACACTAAATATTTTTGATCTGCTGCGAATTCAATCTGAGGTATTTTGTCTTTGATAGAAAGCTGAGCAATCAAGTCTTGAAGCGGAGGCAGGATATCAGAGAGATTTTGAGGTAATACTTCGCAGCTGGAAATATCAGCAATAAAATGTGTTCTTTTTTCATTAAACCCCACAAGTGCTTTATTTTTCTTAACAACAAATTTAACCCTTAGTCGGCCTTTATATCGGTAACGCCAGGAGGGCCCTGCAAGTGGTGTTAAGATTAATTCGGATTTAACCTTACCAATTCTAGATAATGTATTTTCAAATACTCTTTGCTTAGCTGCAATTTGCGCTTGAAACTCAAAATGCTGCATAGAACAACCGCCACATCGATTAAAGTGATCGCATTTAGGCTTTACTCTTAAATTAGATTGTCGAATCACTCTTTGTGTAAAAGCGATTTCATAGCTTGGCTTTCTCACATAAGACTCACACTCAACCAACTCGCCTTGAAGTGCACCTTCTACAAAAATAGCTTTACCATCAATATGACTGACACCCCTACCCTCTTGATCAATATTTTCTATTGTGGCGAGTAATAATTTTTTTTTAGATTTAATGTCGTCTTGCATTGAGGAAGACTTATGATTTCCAGGCGGACAAAAACTCATCCCAATAATCTTTTTGATATTCTTTAATCGTATTTTTAACTAAATTAATTTCAGCATCATATTCGTTTTGATTAAGTTGGCCTCGGATTAATTGAAATTTAAGATAAACAAGATAAGTATTCGCAACATCAGTTTCGCAATAGTCTCTTATCGATTGAATATCTCCTTCTCTATAGGTATCCCAAACTTTTCCGCCATCCATACCCAACTTACCTGGGAAGCCACAAAGCTTTGCAATATCATCTAGAGGAGCATTATTTTTACCCTGGAACATAGCTAAAAATTCCATTAAATCTGTATGGCGTGTGTGATATCGGCTTAAATAATTATTCCATTTAAAATCCTTATCAATCTCGCCCATATCTAAATATTTGGAAGCATTAATGCCATAAATCAAAGCTCTGTAATTTAATACAGGCAGATCAAATCCTGATCCATTCCACGATACAAGTGTAGGGGTATACTTATCAATACCATCAAAAAAACGCTGAATAACTTCTTCTTCGGAATCGTCAATATCTCCCAAGGTCCATATTTTTAATTGATCTCTTTCTCGAAGAACACATGAGATCGCTACAATTTTTTGAAGATGGTGCTGTAGAAAATCCGAGCCATTTTTTTGTCTTCTTTTGTAAGTAGCAGCATTCACAACATCATCATCAGAAAAATTATTATCTAATGTATATAAAGATCTAATACCTTGAATATCAGGAATGGTTTCGATATCAAAAACTAAAATAGGAGTCAAAACTTTAACTCACAAACAAATTGGAAGATAAATAGCGGTCACCTCGATCACAAGCAATAGATACGATCACAGCATCTTTATTTGCTCTCGCTATTTGAAGAGCGACATGAAGCGCTCCGCCAGTTGACGCTCCAGAAAAAATACCTTCTTCTTTTGCAAGTTTTCGTGCAATTTCTTCTGCATTTTGCTGTGAGACATACTCAATACGATCGATATTTTTTGGATTATAAATTTTAGGTAAATAGGCTTCTGGCCATTTACGTATACCTGGAATTTGAGAGCCTTCTTCTGGCTGAACACCAATAATTTGAATATCTTTATTTTTTTCTTTTAAGAATCTTGAGGTGCCAACAATCGTACCTGTAGTACCCATGCTCGAGATAAAATGAGTGATGCGACCTTTTGTATCTTTCCATATTTCGGGGCCGGTGCCGTCATAATGCGCTTTAGGATTGTCAAGATTACTAAATTGATCCAAAACAAAACCTTTACCTTCTTTTTGCATCTCTAGGGCGGTGTCTCTTGCAAACTCCATACTGCCTTCTTGCGAAGTCAGAATGAGTTCTGCGCCAAATGCTTTCATTGTTTGCCGTCTTTCGATGGTTTGATTTTCTGGCATAACCAAAATCATTTTATAGCCCTTCATCGCAGCCACCATAGCAAGCGCTATTCCTGTATTGCCAGATGTAGCTTCAATGAGTGTGTCGCCTGGTTTAATATCGCCTCTTAATTCAGCGTTATGAATCATAGAAAACGCGGCTCTATCTTTTACTGAGCCTGCGGGATTATTACCTTCTAATTTAAGGTAGATCGCGCTGGTTAAATTTCCATTCATGCGCTGGAGGGAAACGAGCGGTGTGTTACCAATAAAATTTTCTAAGTACATTACTTTACATTCATCCGAAATATAAGAACGGTATATACAAAAAAAGATATGAATCCAATTAAAGCCCACTGAGGAATTGTGAGGCCCAGTAAACTCCAATCAATATGGGAACAGTCACCCGTCCCTTTAAAAAGTAAATTTAAAGCTTTTGAAAATGGAAAATTTTCAAACATATAATTTAAGTCAACGCCACATTCATTAGGAACATCAATGGCTTTCGATTGAATCAGAATATGTTTAAACGAAAATACCATGCCTATAATTGAGGTTATAGATAAGACAACTAGGGACAATCTTCTCATTAAATATGTTGGCTTAATAAATGTATTAATCAAAAAGAATAGTCCCAACACCATAAAAATAATCCTTTGTGTAATGCATAAAGGGCAAGGTTCGAGATTAAATTTTTTTTGAATGAACAGCGCTAATGCAACTAAAAAATAAGCAGCAAAAAAAGCAAATAAATGGGCTTGTTTATGTGATAAAAAAAATTTCTTCAATTAAAGCTCTTTAATTATTCATAGACTCTATAATGAAGATAATTGTAACGGATATCCCCCTAGTTTGATTAATTCAACACCAATAAATAGCACCAAACCTAACGAGGCCAAGGTTTTTTCTGTTAAAGAAATTAACCGCCTCGTCAGGGAGCTTCTTGAGCAGAGTTTTCCTTCATTTTGGATTTCAGGCGAAATCTCTAATTTTATAAGCGCATCCTCCGGACATTGGTACTTTTCTCTTAAGGATGATGAAGCTCAAGTACGCTGCACCATGTTTAAAAATAAAAATATGGCTGCTGATTGGACCCCTAAAAATGGTGAAAAAATTGAAGCGAAATGTTTTATTGGGCTCTATGAAGCTCGCGGAGAATACCAGCTTAATATTGATCTGATTAGACATGCGGGTGCTGGGCTTTTATCGGAAGCCTTTAATCAATTAAAAGAAAGGCTTCTCAAAGAAGGTCTTTTTGAAACTTCTCGTAAAAAACTCATACCTCAATTTCCCAAGTCTATTGGAGTTATTACTTCTCCTACAGGTGCTGCAATTGAAGATATTCTTACTACTCTTAAAAGACGAAGTCTCCATATTCCAATCTTTATATATCCTTGTCTCGTTCAAGGTAAAGAGGCGCCTCTCGCAATTGTAAAAGCTATTGAAACTGCAAATATCAGAATGGAATGTGATGTGCTCATTCTTGCGCGAGGTGGTGGTTCGATTGAAGACTTATGGGCCTTTAATGAAGAAATTGTAGCGCGAGGAATTGTTGCATCTAAAATACCTATTATTACAGGTGTTGGTCATGAGACTGACACAACCATAGCTGATTTTGTATCTGACCTTAGAGCACCAACTCCCACAGGCGCAGCTGAGCTCGTCACAAGCCATACTGTCGAACTAGTTAAAACAATTCAAGTATACAAAAATCAATTAAATAAAGTAATGGCTGGTGTCATCCGTGAATTGATGCAAAAAATAGACTATCTAGAGAAAAGGCTTATATCACCCCGACAACAAATTCAAAGACAAAAGGAACAGATTCATCAATATATACAAAGGATTAATCAAAGTATGAAAAATGTAATGATTCAATATCGTTTAAAGATCGATAAATTGAAATTAAACTTAGATCATTTAAGCCCTCATGCTGTTTTATCAAGAGGCTATTCCATTATCACAAATGTTGATGGCCAGATTGTAAATAATGTAAACCAGTTAAAGCTTGATGATAAAATTCGTATTCAATTGAACCATGGACAAGCTGATGCAAATATTTCAGATCTTAAAAATGAATCATTTTAGATTGAATTAAAAATACTCTGGCGCTCATGGAAGATACCAAAAAAAATAATCAGAAAGTCTCGATAGCAACACTTTCACTTGCAGCCTTAGGTGTCGTATTTGGTGATATTGGCACAAGCCCCCTATACACTATGAAAGAAGTTTTTTCTTTAAGCAAACATCCAGTTGAACTTACTCAATTTAACGTTCTAGGTATACTCTCACTTGTCTTCTGGTCTCTCATTATGATTGTGTCAGTGAAATATGTAGGCTTTATCATGCGAGCTGATAATAGAGGTGAAGGCGGCATTATGGCTTTACTCTCTCTTGCTAATAAAAATGCGCCAAGCAGCAATAAAAGAAATTGGATTATGATTTTAGGCATTCTTGGGGCTTGTATGTTTTATGCAGACGGAATGATTACACCTGCAATTTCTGTTTTATCTGCGATCGAAGGTCTTGAGGTTGTTGCGCCTTCCTTAAGCCATCTTATTATCCCAATAACTCTTATAGTACTTTTTATTTTATTTTATGCACAAAGCAAAGGAACAAATATTGTAGGCGCACTCTTTGGTCCCATTATGTTTTTTTGGTTTTTAACACTTGGATTATTGGGTCTTACGAATATTGCGCAAGAGCCACATGTACTTTATGCGATTAATCCTTTACATGCGTTTCATTTCTTCCAATTAGCTCCCATGGTTGCATTTGTAGCTTTAGGTGCTGTCGTTTTATCTGTAACCGGTGCTGAAGCGCTTTATGCAGATATGGGACATTTTGGTAAACATCCTATTAGGCTTGCATGGTTTATTTTTGTGCTTCCAGCGCTTACATTAAATTACTTTGGACAAGGTGCATTACTTATTAGTAATCCTGAAAATATTAAAAATCCTTTTTATCTTATGGCCCCCGAATTTCTTGGTATTCCTCTTATTATTTTAGCAACGCTCGCTGCAATCATAGCTTCACAAGCAGTGATCACTGGGGCATTTTCAGTTTCAAGGCAAGCACTTCAATTGGGATTCTTACCAAGAATGCACGTCGAACATACTTCGGAAAATCAAGAGGGGCAAATTTATCTCCCAAGAATTAATTGGCTCTTAATGATTTCAGTGATGGCTTTGGTTGTGACTTTCAAAAGCTCAGGCAATCTTGCAGGCGCATATGGTATTGCAGTTACAGGTGATATGGTAATTTCAACGCTTCTAGCAAGCTTTGTATTCTATGAAGTGTGGAAATGGAACTCCATTAAAACACTTATTTTTATGGCAATTTTTTTAATGATCGATTTTGCATTTTTTAGTGCCAATATTTTAAAAATACCTGATGGTGGTTGGTTTCCGATTTTAATCGGCTGCATTCTTTTTGTTTTAATGACTACTTGGAAAAAAGGTCGTGCACTTCTTTATAAAATACTTAAGGGTGAAGCTATTGAAATAAATTCATTTATTTCATCTATAGGCGCTAATCCGCCGCCTCGGGTAGAAGGTACTGCAATATTTATGACGCCTAATCCTGAAGGTGTTCCTCATGCACTTCTTCATAACCTTAAACACAATAAAGTAATCCATGAAAAAGTTATTATTTTGACTGTGATGTTTATGGACTATCCTCACTCACTTACAAAAGATCTAGTAACTGTTGAAAAACTGCCTTATAACTTTTACAAAGTCACTGTGAAATATGGATTTAAAGATGAGCCCGATTTACCAAAAGACTTGGCATTATGTGTGAAAAATGGTGTCAATATTGATCCAATGAATAGCTCATATTTTATCGGCAAGGAAATTTTATTAGCGACGCCAAAAGACAATATGAATTATTGGAGAAAGAAACTATTTATCGGTTTATTTAGAAGTGCGGAAACAATTACTAATCAATTTAAGCTTCCGCCTAACCGAGTGGTTGAATTAGGAAGCCAAGTATTGTTTTAAGAATGAAATATAGTGTTTTATTTTTATTAGTATTTCTTGTTACAGGTTGTGCCTCAACTACTATAAAAAATCAATCAGGTATCGATAGAAAACAACTTTTACTTATGCCCCAATCTATGGTGGCAAGCCTAGCGAGTGATGGTTACAGAACTGCAATTCAAGAAGCAAGAAAAAAAAATAAACTTAACGTTGATTCTTTTCAAGTAAGTCGTGTTAAGAGAATTAGTAATAGACTAATTGCTAATACAACTTTTTTTAAGCCTGAAGCTAATCAGTGGAATTGGGAAATAAATATTGAAGATAATGATGAAGTTAATGCTTACTGTATGCCTGGGGGAAAAATTATGGTCTACTCAGGTCTTATTCGAAAACTAAAAGCTACAGATGACGAATTAGCAGCCGTTATAGGACATGAAATTTCTCATGCACTTCGTGAACACGGCCGAGAGAGAATGTCGACTGCAGCCGTTCAACAATTAGGTTTGATTGGTTTTGCAGCATACATATCAAATAAAAGTAAACGCAATAGAGCAAATGCAACTATACAAGCAGTTTCTTTGGGTACTACCCTCTTTTTTGCCCTACCAAATAGCCGAACACAAGAAAGAGAAGCTGATGCTATTGGTCTTGAACTTGCCGCGAAATCAGGATTTAATCCTTTCGCTTCAGTCACCTTATGGGAAAAAATGAAACAACAAGATACCAAAAAACCCCCTGAATTTTTAAGTACTCATCCATCTGATGACAATCGTATTAGGGAGCTTACTGATCTTGCCAATAAATTAAAGCCCCTCTATGAATCAAATCGACCACGGTAATTACAATAGACTTTAATGTAAAATACTGTTTTAACTTAAAAAAAATATTTGTATGGATCAATTAAAATCAATCATCGAAAACGCTTTTGAAATAAGAGCTGAAATCAATCCAAAAAATGCGCCAAAAGAAATTAAAGATACTGTGGATGAAGTGCTTAATAATTTAAATAATGGATCGCTTCGAGTAGCAACACGCATTAAAGATTCACAGGAATGGGAAACACATCAATGGATTAAGAAGGCGGTATTACTCTCTTTCCGACTCTACGATAACGAGGTCATGAAGAGTGGTTATACCAATTACTTTGATAAAGTAAATTCAAAATTTGCTAATTTCACCGATGAAGATTTTAAAGCAGGTGGTTATCGTGTTGTACCGAATGCTATTGCAAGACGCGGTTCATTTATTGGCAAAAATGTTGTGCTCATGCCTTCATATGTAAATATTGGAGCTTATGTAGACGAAGGTACAATGGTCGATACATGGGCGACTGTCGGTTCTTGTGCGCAAATTGGTAAAAATGTTCACCTCTCAGGAGGCGTAGGCATTGGTGGGGTATTGGAACCTATTCAAGCTGGTCCAACTATTATTGGTGATAATTGCTTTATTGGTGCACGATCAGAAGTGGTTGAAGGTGTGATCGTTGAAGATAACGCAGTTATTTCTATGGGGGTCTATATTGGTCAATCTACTAAAATTTATGATCGTGAGACAGGCGAAGTAACTTATGGCCGCATTCCTAAAGGCTCAGTTGTTGTTTCAGGAAACCTACCATCAAAAGATGGCTCTTATAGTCTTTACTGTGCAGTGATTGTAAAAAAGGTAGACGAAAAAACACTCGGTAAAGTTGGTATTAATGAGTTGCTTAGAGGTATTTAATTATGATGGTAGTCGGCATTAAAAATTGTAGTACTGTCAAAAAAGCATTAACTTGGTTTGATAACCATAAAATTAAATATGAATTTTTTGATCTAAAAAAAGAAACATTAGATCAGGCTACTTTGACTGCATGGGTTAAAAAACTACCAAATTATTTAACCTGGGATATGCTCATTAATAAATCCGGCATGACTTGGAGAAATCTGACAGATCGAGAAAAAAAACTTGGAGACAAGAAAGAAACTGCCATTCAATTAATTATAGAAAAACCAACGGTGATGAAAAGACCTTTGGTAGCAATCGACAAAAAAGTAGTATCGCTTGGATTTGATGAAGCTATATTTAAACAATTATTTAAAAAATAAAAATGACCAGAACATTAGAACTCACTAAGAATTTAATTGCTAGAAAATCTAACACGCCTGACGATGCTGGCTGTCAAGATTTTCTTATAAGCCTCTTAGAACCTTTAGGTTTTAAATGTGAAAAAATTAAAGTTGGTGATGTAGAAAATTTATACGCACGGAGAGGGACTGAAGCACCCTTCTTTGTTTTTGCAGGTCATACAGATGTCGTACCGAGTGGCCCAGTCGATCAATGGATATCGCCTCCTTTTGAACCTACAATCAAAGATGACAAGCTCTATGGTCGAGGTGCTGCGGATATGAAAACATCTATTGCAGCCTTTATTGTTTCCATTGAAGAATTTTTAGACGAAACCAAAGATTTCAAAGGTTCAATTGGATTAATTATTACTTCCGACGAAGAAGGTGTGGCGGTGGATGGTACCGTAAAAGTAGTTGAACTTCTTAAAGAAAGAAATCAAAGGATTGATTTTTGTGTAGTCGGTGAGCCTACTTCACATCTTAAGTTCGGTGATATGATAAAAAATGGCCGAAGAGGATCGCTTTCCGCAAAGCTTACTGTAAAAGGCATTCAAGGTCATATTGCCTACCCTCATTTGGTTAAGAATCCGATTCATATGGTTGCTCCTGCAATCACAGATTTAGTCAATATGTCCTGGGATGAAGGCAATGAATATTTTCCTAAAACCTCTTGGCAAATTTCAAATATTAAAGGCGGCACAGGTGCTACAAATGTTGTTCCTGGCGAAGTCGATATTCTTTTTAATTTTAGATACTCAACAGCAAGTACTGCTGAAAATTTAAAAGAAAGAGCACATGCTATTTTAGATAAGCATAAACTTGATTACGTGATTGATTGGGAGTACTCGGGCAATCCTTATTTAACAAAAAAAGGGAAGCTTGTAGAGATTTTATCGGAAGCGATAAAAGAAACTGTGGGTATCACACCCGAGCTCTCTACAACGGGCGGCACTTCGGATGGTCGCTTTATTGCGAACATCAGCGATCAGGTTGTAGAATTTGGCCCGCTCAATGCCACGATTCATAAAATAAATGAATGTATTGATATAAAAGATATCGAACCACTCAAAGATATCTATAAACTGACGTTGCATAAAATTCTCACTTGAGCCAAGCGCAAATTCTTGCTGAGCTTTCTTCAATTCGTGATTGGCTTAGATACACGGTTAGTCAATTTGAAAGTTCTGATATTTTTTTTGGTCATGGCACTTCTAATGCATATGACGAAGCTGTCTGGCTTATTTTCGGCTTTCTTCACCTTCCTCACGATACGATAGAAAACTTTTTAGACGCTAGCCTAACAGGCAAAGAAAAAAAAGATTTATTATTTTTAATTGAAAAAAGAATTAAAGACAAAATCCCAACCGCTTATCTTCTTAATGAGGCCTGGCTAAGAGATTACAAGTTTTATGTGGATGAGCGCGTCATTGTTCCTAGATCTTTAATTGCGGAGTTATTAAGCGAAAATCTTTACCCATGGATTGATGATCCTGAAAAAATCTTTAGCGCGCTAGACTTATGTTCTGGCAGTGGTTGCTTAGGTATTATGATGGCACATAGCTTTCAGAATGCAATTATTGATCTTGTAGACTTATCTGAAAAAGCATTACAGGTAGCGGAAATCAATATTAATCATTATGGGCTTAATGATCGTACCGAATTAATTCAATCTGATTTATTTTATGCCTTACAAGATAAGAAATATGACCTCATTATTTCAAACCCTCCTTATGTAAATCAAGCTTCAGTTGATAGCTTCCCTATGGAATTTTTAAAAGAACCAAGTATGGCTTTGGGGAGTGGAGAAGAGGGTTTAGATCACACCATTAGAATTATCAACGAAGCAAAACGCTATCTTAATGATGATGGCATATTGATTGTTGAAATTGGTCACAACAAAGAAGTTTTATTAAATAAATTCCCTAAACTTAAATTTCAATGGCTAGATATTTCTTTAGGTAATGACTTTGTGTTTATGCTTCAAAAATCTCAATTACCTGATTAGATTTTTTTAATATCAGAATCACTTCTGATTCTTCTCTTAACTGGTTTTCTTCCAATCTTTTTAATCTTTTTATCTAATATAGCTTTTCGATCAAGCTTCACTTTCGGCGCATAGGGTGATGGATGCGCATGTTTTTTTCGCGCTTTAACTTTATTAAGACTTTCATTACGACTGATCATCGAAAAAGGCATATCTAGCCATTTTAAAATTTTTTCAACTTCTTTCACTTCAAGCTCTAGCATCATGCCTCTTTTTACCCGAGATGGAAGAGACACGGGCCCAAATCTAGTTCGAATGAGTCGACTCACGGGCAAATTAAAATGTTCAAACAAACGCCTAACTTCTCGATTTCTTCCTTCCATTAGTATGACCTGATACCAGCGATTAGCTCCTTCGCCACCTTGATAACGAATTTCATCAAATTTTGCGAGGCCATCATCTAACTTAACGCCTGATTTTAATTTTGATATTTGCTCTTCAGTTAATTCGCCAAAGATACGAACAGCATATTCACGTTCAATTTCAAATTTAGGATGCATGAGGCGATTAGCAAGATCGCCTGAAGTAGTAAACATAAGGAGCCCTGAAGTATTAATGTCAAGACGCCCTATCGAAATCCATTTTTCATTCTTAATTCTTGGCAACTTTGAGAATACTGTGGTTCTTTTTTGCGGGTCACTTACAGAAACGATCTCACCTTCAGGCTTATGGTAGATAAGAATTTTAGGAAATTTTAAATCAAAGAAAAGATGAGTCGTTTTTCCATCAATCTTAATGATGTCATGCTCATGGATCAATTGACCTAAAGTTGCTGGGCTGTCATTGACATACACACGACCTGCTTCAATATATTTTTCCATTGCTCGTCTGGATCCAATGCCAGATTGAGCAAGGAGTTTATGCAGGCGCTGAGTTTTTAATGCGCTTGAATGCTTACTTTCTTTGGATGAATCTTGATCTTGTGAACGCATAAAGTAATTAAGTCTTTAATGACTTAACATTAGACATTCAAAGGAATTTCATTTTGGAGGAAGCTTTCGATATCAGGAAGCTCGGATAAAGACCTTAAATTAAAATCATTTAAAAAATGTTTTGTTGTTGCATACAAGGAAGGTCTGCCAGGAACGTCTTTTTGACCAATCACATCAATCCAGTCTCTCTCTAACAACTGCCTAATAGCATTAGGATTAAGTGCAACACCTCTAATCTCTTCAATATCGCCCCGCGTGACTGGCTGTCTATAAGCCACAATCGCCAATACCTCCATTACTGCACGACTATATTTAGCTACTTTTTCAGGGCTCAATCTCATAAGATAGCTTGAATATTCATCTCTTGCTTTAAAGCGATAACCCGATGCGACAAGGACTAATTCCATAGTGCGGTCTTGCCATTCTGTTTTAAGTTCATCTAACAACATTCTTAATGTAGATCGCTCAATTTTTTCTGAAAATAATTTTTGCAAATCATCCAATGATAAAGGATTAGCGCTCGTTAGAAGTGCCACTTCTAGTATTTGTTTAATTTTCGATATGTTATTTAAATCCGTCATGGCTTAATTATTCTGTAATTTAATGTAGATAGGGGAAAAGCTTTCTTGTTGAGTAATCTTAATGAGCCGCTCTCTTGCTAATTCTAATATAGCTAAGAAACATACAACTAACTTTTGAATTCTATCTTCAGCTACATTAAATAGTGATGAAAACTCAATAAATTCTTCTTCTTGAAGTTTTCTTAAAATTATAGTCATATGCTCTCTTACAGAGAGTTCATTTCGAGCAATTTTATGCGCTTCAAAATGTTTTGCACGATTTAAAATATTTTTCCATGCTGCGAATATTTCATCGATCGATACATCTGGATAAGTAATTTCTGTAATTTTTTCAAAATAAGCATTGGCTACAAAAAGATCAACGCCCACTTGTGGCATTTGTGTAAGTTTTTCAGAGGCTATTTTAATAAGTTCATATTCCATCAGTCTTCGCACAAGTTCAGCGCGAGGATCTTGCTCTGTATCCACCTCAGCCGTTTTCTTAGGCAAAAGCATTCTTGATTTAATTTCAATCAAGACAGCGGACATAAGTAAATAATCTGCAGCTAACTCAAGTTTAATTTCTTTCATTTTCTCTACATAATCCATGTACTGAATTGTTAAGTCAGCCATAGGGATGTCGAGAATATCTAAGTTATGTTTTCTAATGAGGTATAAAAGAAGATCGAGCGGTCCTTCAAAAGCTTCTAGGTAAATTTCAAGTGCGTCAGGGGGAATGTAGAGATCCTGGGGTAATACCTCAATATTCTCTCCATGAATTTTTCCAATCCTCACTGTTTGCACTTCTTGATTCATTAGTAATTTAACCCCATCGCTTCTCTTACCTCTCGCATCGTTTCTCTTGCTAATTTTCTCGCTTTTTCACAACCTTCTGCCACGATATTTTTTACAAGATCAGGATCTTCAATATAATGAGATGCTCTTTCTTGAATAGGTTTCAATTCTTTATTGATCGCTTCAATCACAGGTTGCTTACACTCAATACATCCTATTTTCGCTTCTTTACATCCTGTTTCGACCCAAGACTTTATTTCGTCATTTGAGTAGACCTGATGCAATTGCCACACAGGACAATGATTTGGATTTCCTGGGTCATTTCTTCTGACGCGCGCAGGATCTGTTGGCATTGTTTTGATTTTTTTCTCAACAGATTCTGGAGGCTCTCTTAAAGCAATTGTATTGTTATAAGACTTAGACATTTTTTGACCGTCTAAACCAATCATCTTTGATGCGGGTGCTAGCTTATACTCTGGTTCAACTAGAATCATTTTGCCGCCACCTTCTAAAAAGCCTAACAATCTTTCTTTGTCGCCTAAACTTAATCCCTGATGTTCTTCGATTAATACGCGCGCTGAATCTAAAGCTTCTTCGTCACCATTTTCTTGATAGGCTGTTTTCATCTCCATATAGAGACTACTTTTTTTAGAGCCTAATTTTTTAATTGCCTCTTCAGCTTTTTCAACAAAACCAGCTTCTTTGCCGTAGAGATGATTAAAGCGTCTTGCAATCTCACGTGTAAATTCAATATGAGGAATTTGATCTTCACCAACAGGCACTTGAGTTGCTTTATAAATCAGAATATCTGCGCTTTGTAATAATGGATAGCCTAGGAATCCATAAGTCGATAAATCTTTAGAGGATAATTTTTCTTGTTGATCTTTATAGGTTGGCACTCTTTCAAGCCAGCCCAGAGGTGTGATCATAGATAGCAAGGTATGAAGCTCAGCGTGCTCAGGGACTTTAGACTGAATAAAAATAGTTGCTGTCGCTGGATCAACCCCAGCTGCGAGCCAATCAACCACCATTTCCCAGACGTTCTCTTCAATAATTTCAGGAGAGTCGTAATGCGTCGTGAGAGCGTGCCAATCTGCTACGAAGAATAAACATTCGAATTCATGTTGGAGATTGATCCAATTTTTCAACACTCCATTGAAGTGGCCCAAATGAAGATTGCCCGTGGGTCGCATCCCTGATATGACACGTTCAATAGCCATAACTTATATCTTCATCCTTATGCAAATATCCATAAAATTAGACTTTGACTTATTTGGATAAGCGGAAAAATTATTAAATCAAGAATATGAGTCATTAATAAAATAATTAAAATTAAAAAACCATATCGTTCAACTTGTGCATACTTATAAGCGAGATGATTAGGTAATAAACTCACGGCAATTCTTCCTCCGTCGAGTGGGGGCAATGGAATTAAATTTAATACCATTAAAGATAGATTAATACTAATACCTGCTATACCCATTTGCTGAATAAACAAAGACATCGATTCTGGTAAATAGGCACTTCGTCCATATAAAATTGTCCAAAAGATTGCCATAATTAAATTTGAAAAAGGGCCAGCTGCAGCTACCCAAAGCATATCTTTTTTAGGATGGCGCAAATTCATAAAATTAACTGGTACAGGCTTAGCCCACCCAAATAATACACCGCCCAGTAATACAGTTAAAGCTGGCAAGAGAATAGTGCCAATGGGATCAATATGTCTTAGTGGATTAAGACTGATTCTATTTTGATTGTAAGCTGTCAAATCGCCAAAATGCTTGGCGGCATAGCCATGCGCTGCCTCATGAACCGTAATCGCAAAGATAATGGGAAGCGCGTAAACGGTAACTTTTTGTATAACAGTTAATTCCATATATAGAATGTCATTCTATTTGAATATTCTTATATTCATTCAAGAAATATGTATTTTTGAGAAAAAATTTAGTTCAATAAGGCATTGACTTCATTCCAAGCTTTCCATATCGGAACGCATGTTTCAGGAAGTTTGGGCAATGACCCCATCTCCCTATAAGAGATACCTGGTCCATGATAATCAGAACCTATAGATGCTAGTAATTCAAACTCATCTGCAATTCTTGAGAATTTTAAAGAATCTTCGGTCGTGTGACTTCCTGAAATGACTTCAATCCCTTGGCCTCCCAATGCTTTAAATTCATTTAAGAATGCCATAAGATTATTTTTACCTAAATCATATCGGGCAGGATGAGCGACAACAGCGATACCCCCACTCTCATGTATCCATGTGAGTGCATTTTCTAAATTTGTCCATGTATGTTCAATGAAGCCTGGCTTGCCTTTGACGAGATAATTTTTAAATACTGCTCTCACATCTCTAGCGTGCCCAGTGTCAACTAAAAATCTTGCAAAATGTGTTCGGCCTAAAATACCTGATTTTGCATATTTTAATGCGCCCTTTAGACTACCTTTGATACCTATTTGATCAAGCGCATGCGCCATTTGCTTAGCTCTTTCATAGCGCCCGTTTCGAATAGAAGAAAGTCCTTGTAATAAGGTTTTATTTTCTGGGTCTACATTCAATCCAACAATATGAATCGTGACCCTTTTCCATGTCACTGAAATTTCAACGCCGTGAATTAAATGCATGCCCAATAATTTTGCTTCTGAAGTTGCTTCCTTTAAACCTTCAACATCATCATGATCGGTTAAAGAAAGAACCTTGATACCTTTAGTATGAGCATGCCGAACAAGTTCAGCTGGGCTCAATAATCCGTCAGATATAGTAGAATGTGAATGAAGATCGATCATGGGTATTAGGTACTTCAATGTGAACTACCATAATATCAGATAGTCTAGACCAAACATAATGTATAAAAGCCATGAGGTAATTTTACAAATGAAATTTCTATTTGATCTTTTTCCTGTCATTCTTTTTTTTATTGCATATAAATTTTCAGACATTTATACAGCAACATTAGTCGTTATAGTTGCCACATTTTTTCAACTGATCTATAGCAAGCTCATTCACAAAAGAGTGGATAAATTGCTTATATTTAATACTGTATTGATCAGCATCTTAGGTGGAACAACATTATGGCTTCATGATGCAAATTTTATTAAATGGAAGCCTAGTATTTTGTATTGGTTATTAGCAGGCGCGCTTTTATTTTTTCATTTTTTTAAGAAAAAAAATCTTGTTAAAAATCTCATGGGCGAACAAATTCGATTAAATGAAAAAACTTGGAATCAAATTAATATGACTTCAGCATTATTTTTTGCAGGCTTAGGCTTTCTTAATCTATACGTTGCTTTTAATTTTTCAGAGAGTATCTGGGTAAATTTTAAATTATTCGGTATTACAGGATTAATCATTTGTTATGCCATATTGATTGGTGTTTTGGCATCAAGAGCTAATCATAAATAATATGTTTTACGCCATCATCGCTAAAGATCAGCAAAATAGCCTCAATCAAAGATTGGCTCAAAGGCCAGCGCATTTAGCGCGCATTAAAATATTGCAAGATCAGGGAAAGTTGATTCTCGCAGGGCCTTTCCCCGCGATCGATGCAATTGATCCTGGTTTAGATGGCTTTTCAGGAAGTCTAATTGTGGCTGAATTTACTTCTCTAGATGAAGCGATAAGCTGGGCACATGAAGATCCTTTTTATACTTCAGGCGTTTATGCTTCTGTTGAAGTAAAACCTTTCAGAAAAACACTCCCTTAAAAATCTATGTTAAAAGATCTTATTAAAGAAAGGCTAGCATTTTTAGAACCCTCTCATTTAAGTCTCAAAGACTTAAGTGATCTTCATAAAGGACATAGCGGCAATACAGGTGGCGGCCATTTCGATTTGGAAATTACAAGTTCGCATTTTTTAGGAAAATCAACGATAATGAGGCATCGCATGATTTACGAAGCACTTAAAGATTTAATTCCTCAAAAAATTCATGCATTAAGTATCAAAGCTGATTTGCCTTAAGGAATCACTCTTCAATATTAATTATCAAGGAGCTTTAATGTTTTCTTTTATCAAAACCTTTGTCTTTATTTTACTTTTTCAGTTCGGTGTATTAGGCCATGCAGCAGATTTAAATATTACAGTGAATGGCAAGCCTATCAAAAAGAATCTCTATGATTTTGTGGTGAAAGATCTTGCAAATCGCGGTCAAAAAATGGATGACAACCTTAATAATATGATTGTCAATCGCATGATTGCCATGGAAGTTATTAATCAAGAAGCAGAAAGAACCGGGCTTAGCAAGGACGCAAACTATCTTTTGAAAGAAGAGTTAGCGCGTAAAGAAATGCTATACAACACATTCCTACAAAATTATGTACAAAAAAATCCTATTCCAGAATCTGATATTAAAAATGCATATGAACAATATAAAAAAGATTTGGGAACTCAAGAATTCAATGCAAAACATATTCTTGTTGGAAGCGAACAAGAAGCTAAAGACGTGATTACTGAACTTAATAAAGGTGGAAACTTTAGCAAAATAGCTAAAGATAGATCAAAAGATCCAGGTTCAAAAGATAAAGGTGGTGATTTGGGTTGGTTCCCAGCGAACTCAATGGTGAAGCCATTTGCTGAAGCACTTACCTCAATTAAAAAAGGTAGCTTTACTACTCTACCAGTTCAAACACAATTCGGCTGGCATGTAATTAAGCTGGAAGATACAAGAGCACTTCAAGCACCTGAGTTCGATAAAGTAAAAGAAGGTTTAGCCAAAACACTTCAACAAAAACAACTTGATAAGCTTCTAACAGATCTCAAAGCAAAAGCTAAGATTGTTGATAACCGAAAATAAAGAAATTCGTCTTGGGAGTCAGTTAAAGCCTGCGTTATGCAGGCTTTTTTGTATATAATAATAAGAATCATTATCATTTAGATAGCTATGACTACTTTATTAGAATTGTCAGAAGGCCAAAGCGGCATTATTCAAAAGCTCGATATGGATCGCTTGCTGATTCAAAGGCTCCATGCCATGGGGTTGAGACGCGGCAAAAAAATCACTGTCTTAAGAAAGGCGCCACTTAAAGGACCTTTTCACATCATGATTGATACCACTGAGCTTATGATTCGGGAAAAAGAAGCATCACTCATTCAAATTAACTCATCTGCCCTATGAAGCGTATTGCTCTCTTAGGCATGCCAAATACGGGCAAGTCGACTCTGTTTAATCGCTTAAGCGGCTCCTCTGCGCGCATCGGTAATTGGCCTGGTATTACTGTAGACCTTCATGTGGTGAAAACAATACTAGCTGGCCATATGGCTGAACTCATAGACTTACCAGGCATTTATGATCTTCAAGGTTTATCTGAAGATGAAAAAATTGTACAAACCTTTATCAATCATAACAAAATTGATTTAGCGATTGTTGTCTTATGTAGCGCTCAAATTGAGCGACAACTTTCATTGTTATTACAACTTCAAAAGCTTCATATCCCTTGTGTACTCGCTCTCAATATGCATGATGAAGCAAAAAAAATGGGTATCAGTATTAACGCGCCATTGTTAGAGAAAAAACTTAAAACACCTGTGGTTAAAACAAGTGCTAAATTCGGCGAAGGTATGACTGAACTTTTAAAAGCCTCTTCTCAACTAATGAGTCAAAATGTCGCCACACCCATTAAAAAAATTAGTTCATTAAATTCATCAAATCAAATATCTCATCAAAAAACAATTCAAACTTTAATTCAATTAACTGTTAAATATCCAACTAAACTTAACGATAAGAATACAAAAAAACTTGACGCACTCTTTTTGAATCCCTTCTGGGGTCTGCCCATTTTTTTTATTATTGTATTTTCTATTTTTCAGTTTATCTTCACGCTAGGCAAACCTATTCAAGATTTAATGGCTCAATTCTTCAATTTCTTTAGAGCAGATTATCTTGAGCCTTTATTTACAAATCATCATGGTATTTTTCAAAGCCTCCTCTTAGATGGTCTCTATTTAGGGGTCACCACCATAGCTGCTTTTGTACCCATTATTATTCTTTTCTTCCTCATCATGAGCGTTGTAGAAGATAGTGGTTATTTTTCAAGAGCTGCATTTTTGATGGACGCTTTGATGGAAAAAATAGGCTTAGATGGAAGAGGTTTTGTGATGATGCTTATGGGTTTTGGATGCAATGTGCCCGCTCTCATGGGCACTAAAATTATGCGCACAAAAGAACTTCGTCTCCTAACGATGTTTGTGATTCCATTTTCATTGTGCTCAGCGAGACTTCAAGTATTTTTATTTATTATTACAGCACTCTTTAACGCTAAGTACGGACCACTGGTGCTTTTCTGTCTTTATTTATTAAGTTTTTTCACGATCTTTATTTCAGCACTTATCTTTAAAAATCAATTCAAGAATAAAGAACCTATTATTATTGAATTGCCCCCCTATCGGTTTCCAACAATGAATCACATCATCAAAAGAAGCGTGCTTGAAATTAAACATTTTCTAACACGTGCCACCAAATTTATTATTATTGGCGTGCTTCTTGTTTGGGCGTTAACGCATTTCCCAATGGATGTGCCGATTGCAAGTGAACTCACTTATTCTGGCCAATTAGGTAAATGGCTATCCCCTATTTTCCAACCCATTGGCATTAATGAACAATTGGTGATTGCCCTCATTTTTGGTTTTATTGCCAAAGAAATTGTTATTGGCGCCTTAGCTGTAATTTACGGCGCGGAGGGCACAGCTTTAATCCATCATCTTTATAGCAATGTAACTCAAATTCAGGCTATTAGCTTTATGATTTTTACCCTCATTTATACACCTTGCCTTTCTACGATCGCAACCCTTAAAAATGAATCCAAAAACCTTTCATTTGTGATTTATTCAGTTTCATGGGCACTTCTTCTGGCCTGGGTTTTTAGCTTTATTTTCTATCAAACCTCACTCTACTTTTCTAGTTAATTTGTTAAAAATTAACAAGGTTTAAAAAAATAGCTTCTGTTAAAATCATAAGCTTAAAGTAATATCTTAAAACACTGCCCAAAACATGCAAAGCCAAGAAATTATTCATATTGCTGGTGGTCCAGCTTACTCAAAGTTTAGAAAAGAAAAGCTTCTTGGAAAACTTCAAACAATTAATCATCAGATCAAAGATATTCATTCTGAATATATTCATATCATATGGTGTGAAAAAAAAATCACAGAAACACATAAA